>JBDNRM010000053.1:0-21556 GCA_047718615.1 Bacillus sp. (in: firmicutes)
AGAGGGCTCTTTTTTGTTCAAGTCCCCGAAAATCCTTCTAACAGGAATGCTCCTTATACTTATTTATATTTTTATTATAAAAAAGCTCTACATGTGATTTACAGTATTGCTTTTTATAACCCCAAAAAATTAAATTATTAACATACAGAAAAAAATCTTTCATTTTGTAATACTCTTTCTTCTTTTTCTTTACCCAGTTCAGGATATTCAGTTAGAAGCCAGTATATTTTAATCATTGCATTCTTCCATGATTCACAATAAGGATAAGGAGCTTCTAAATCTGAAGTTACCTCCATTGTTTCCCCTCTACATAAACCGCCACAAACATAACGAAAATCACAACTTGCACACGTATCGTTCAGTTGATCTATTCTAAGAGATCTAAATTTCTTATGAATTTCAGATTCGAAAAACTTCTTCTCAAAATCATCTTCAAAAACATTAATAATCTTATACTGTTCCCTATATGTATTTAGACAAGGATATATGTCTCCTTTCGGGTCTAAAATTACAGTAATAATTCCAGAGCCACAACCAATCATACGATTTGTTAATCGAGCATTAGTAACTAATCCCATAAAATTAGTATCACTCAAATAAGGTATTAACTCCGGATCGGTCTTGATTAAGCTTATGATTTTATCTACCATTTCCTCAATTGATAATATTCCTAAGTTTTCCTTTGCTCGCCCCATATTTAATAATGGTATTAGACGTAGACTCTTAATATCAAACTGTTTTCCCAATTCAATATATTTAGGAATTAAATCTACATTATCTTTATGAAAAACCATGTTAGTTTGTAGGTTAACATCATATTTCTTCAATAATTTAATAGCATTAATGGTTTTGTCAAAAGTATTTCTTCCTCGAATAAATTCATGAGATTCTTTTGTAGGGCCATCTAGTGATATTTGCACCTGCATATTTAATTCTTTAGCCTTTTTTGCAAAGGTTTCATCAATCAATAATCCATTTGTAGATATTCCTAGTTGAAATCCCTGTTCATACGCAAATTCCGCAACAGCTAAAAAATTTTTTCCTAATAAGGGCTCACCGCCAAGAAATGCCAGCCGTTTATTTTCCCCCATAATTTTTGAAACATTTATAAGAGCTGTTTTAACGTCTTCTAAATTTAATTCAATTCTATCTGCACTCTCTGTCTGATCAGCTACAGAACAATGTTTACATTTCAAATTACAACGCATCGTTTGTAACAGGGTAACTTTATCAGGCTTAATAATGACTTTTGAAATATCATCATTCGTAATTGTTTTTTTACCTAAAGGAATAACTGCTTCACTTTCTACTAATGGCTCCAGAAATTCTATTGCTATGCTCTCATTTCCTTCACCCAACACTTCATTTGAAATTTCTAGTATATTCTTCTTGCCATCAAGCTTTTCTAAAAATTCCTCACCTTGTTTAGTTGTTGCTATCCAGTAAGGTATTTCTGGAAATAGAATTATCGAATTTTCACCACGTCTAGAAATAATTGAATAATTTTGAGCAACAAAATACTTTGTTAGCATAGTTTCAAAAACACTTCACTTTCCCTTTTAATAGCTCCCAATTTATAATTATTTAACAACAAATTCTAGTAATTGGTAAGTGGAATGTTATTTTATTCATAAATAATTCATGTTTTTATACTATTAATACCATTTAAAATTATTCTAAAAAACTACTTTATACATTAATTTAAATTGCTGTATTTCCACACTTCATTTTATTTATTCCTGTTTATCAGATTTTCAAGCTGATGCTTTTTGTTTCGAAAACAATTTATTATTATTTCAATATACTATTATTATTTGCTACCGGGATAGCAATTAGGATTTAGTGTTATATAAATCACTTTCCATCTAATTTAAAGCAACAAATTAGTTTCTTAAACATTATGAATAAAATAGAGATTCGTGTAAAAATGAACAAAGAGAATATAGAATGTCACAGTAAATCCAACTTTTAATTTCTTTTTTTACTTCGTATGAGTTATAAAAAGCTCCCGCAACAAGGGAAAACGCAAACCATGCCCATAACCAATCCAATTTGCTAAATATCCAATTATAAAAAAATAATCCATTTTAATCAAAAGACTTTTGAAAATGGATTATTTTCATTTAATCGAAATTTATGAGCTTTTTTATTTAACTTTATTTCAAAACTACACAAGTTTTACTGTTTACTCTTCAACTCAACCACCTTGTCTGATTCAATCTTAGGTGCGTATAACCTCTCTTCAAGGTCGGCGATACGTCTTTGGAGTTTTAAGTTTAGTTCGGTTAATGCCTCATTCTGATCTAAGAGCTTTGCAAAGTCACTTTTAACTTCTGCTAATTCATTCTGTAAACGTTCAATACGTTGCTCTTGAACTGCCTTTTGTTTGGCTCCATAAGGGATTTTAGGCTCCATATTGTCAATTATAAGAGAATTAACCTCTTCGAGCTTTGCCATCAAATCTGAGCGATTATAAAGCGTTTGGCGGGTTACCCCTGCTTCTTTAGCCAACTTGTTAACAGAGATAGCCTTTTTTGTTATCTCTGCTTGTTTTTTGAGCTTATTAAGGGCCTTAATTACCTTTTTCTTGGTTTCCCCACGCTTCATCTCAGCCATCTTCTCAACTTGCTGGTTTTCATTAGGCATCCATACTCACCGCCACTTCTTGCATCGCCGTTTGATAGTCTTCATTAGCCATCTTCTCTTGAAGTGCCTGTATATATTCAGATAGTTTAACTTGCTGGTGCTTTAGTTTACTGCTCCAAACGCTGTTATCTTTGGCACAAGTCTTTAATTCCTCGTTTACCCGATTAAGACGACTCTCGTAAACAGGGAGGTGTCTAGCTGATGCTATGAAGTGCTTACAACCTAAACAAATACTATCTTGCCCGCACGGTTCTCCACGCATAGGGTGGTGAGTACACATACCGTGTGGTAGAAGCTCAATTTTCAAGGCTCTTCGCATTTTTTCAATTTGGTCAATGGTTTTACCCTTGAATGGATTATCTTCGCCCTCAAGCTGTTCTAGGACCATTTTATTGGTACTTGCTATTGGTGTATCTCCAGAAAGTATATCTTTTACGATTTGCTGCTTATCGGAATGATCGTAAGTTGATGTCATTAAAATCGATTTATGACCTAACAGTTTAGCTACAGCCATTGTTTTCATACCGCCTTCAAGAGCAGAGGTAGCACAAATATGCCGAAAGTAGTGGCTTGTTAGGTCGACAAATTTGCCTTTTTCGTCACGAAAATCGTGTTTCATCATCCACGGTCTTAGCCTATTCTTATTCCAGTTAGCGTGACTACAAACTGTCACTGGATATCCCTTTAATGTCCTGTTTCTAGTGAGAAATAAGTAGGGGAGACCTGACTTTTCACGTAAGGGACGAGTATGTTCCTCAAGTCTTTTAACAGCTCTAACGACCTGTTCGTTTGCTGGCTTATTCACCTCAACTGGTTCCTTATTTATCTTGGTGGTTGAGAAAGTAATATACGCTTCACCATCAATTAAAGATAGACATCTAGTTTTAAGTGTTAGAACCTCTTCAATACGACTTCCTAGCTGAGTGGAGAGAATTACACTTGCTGCTGTTAAAACATCCCCATTTGGTTCTTCTAGCTCATTCTGAGCCGTTTTAATGATGTCGCTGACAATTTGTTTGTCTGGCAGAACTTTATTAGTTTTACCTAATTTCGTGCCTTTTTTTATTGATTTGTTATTAATGATGATTTCATCATACAGTAGTTTAACGTGAGTATTCTTTTTTGGAACATCCCAGCCTCTGACAGCTCCACGCACTAAAATTTCCTGTATAACCTGTGCGGCTTTCTTTCTGGCTACCGCACTCATCGGTTGACCTTTATCAGTTTTAGCCGACAAAACATATTGAAAGAATTCTTCTAATCGATACTTAGTTATATCAGTAAATGACGTAATATCATGATTTCCTTCTAAAAACCTTCTGAATACTGTTAGGGCTGCTATTTTCCTTCGTACTGTCTGTAGATTATTTGCCATTAAATCGTTAACGGCAAACCATTTAACAGTTTCTTTGATGGAAGGGTGGTTAAGGAGATTAAATTTCACTTGATATTTAGCATCGTGGTGGATCTCTGCTCCGGAAGCCAGACCTTTAAAATCCCAAATATCATCTAAAAATATCGAGTTACCAACCTTGAAATCCCTTTTTCCCTCTTCGAAGTAGGAAGGTTTGTAATCAATAAACTTTGTTACATCACTAGCCATTAATTACACACCTCCTTTGACACTAGAATATCTTCGAGTTGTGAAATGATTTCCTCAAGTGCTTTCTCAGTTTCGTAGAGAAGATAATCAGTTCCAATCAAAGTTTCTTGCATATATCGTTCCTTATCAGCCCTGATTCTTGATAGATGATCTTTGTGAAAGTTTAGAAACTCAGGAGTTGTAATGAACTTTGGACAGAATAAGCAAGCATTAGGTTTTTTACAGTCAATTACGTTTTCTTTAATCGGTCTAGCACAAACACCGTCAGGCAGTTGAGCCATTAAACGTTGATCATAACTGATAATCTTATCTTCACTATCAATGATGTTACCAACATCATCTTGAATAACACCAATAAAACCAAGATCCCGATATTCTTTATTAAATCTATCGTTACGAATCTGTGCATACAGCCTTGTAGAATGGGCTGAATCGTGTCCTAAATACTCCATTACCTCTGGCAGAGTCATACCATTATTGATTAGATCAGTTCCAATTGTGTGACGAAATTGGTGAAATGTTACTTCTTTGATATTGAAACGGTTAAGGAATTTATCCAAATGAACTCTAGCTGTATTTTGACTGTATTTTTCAATACCCGATAGGTTCTGTTTCGATGGTCTCTTTAACTTTCTAACGAAAATGAGATTGGTTCCTAACTTTTCTTGGATTTCTATAGTAGCCTTGTCAACACGATGTATCACATTAACCACTTCTTCACTAATCGGTATATAACGATCCGTTTTCGTTTTCTTGCTAATAACTTCTAAAATTGGTTTGCCCGTTAAGTCCTTGCTAATATGCTCTGTTTTAGTTGCTAAAGCTTCATGAATTCGCATACCAGTTTCTTTTATAAGGCTAATAAGTCCCCAACAAATGGTTTCATCTAAGGACATTGGTTTAGATGCCATTTTTCCCAAAGCACTGTTGATTAAGTCCATAACTCTATCGTCAATAACCTTTGATTTAAGCACATCTTCAGTTTGAAGCATCCTATTCTCTGTACCATCAAATACACGAGTGTCAGGGAATCCATCCATCCCCATAATCACACCGAACCTCAGATGATGCTTGAGAGACGCTACTTTTGCAGCTCTAGTTGAGGGTGCTTTGAAATTAAATAAAAGCCAAAATAAGTATTCTTCAGCTATCTCTGGAGTAATGTCTGCAAATTTTTCCAATAGTATTTGTGATTCATCAATAAAGTCAAAAAAACTTCTAATCCCCTGATGGTAACGTGTTATCGTACCAAGAGAAAGTTTACCCATTCTAATAGATTGAAGGGTTATTTCCTTGATTGTGTATTTGAACCATTCATTGGGAAAAACAGTGAAATCAAAGTAATGATCTGGCAAGTTTCCTTCGTCAGGTATGTGCCAGATATCAGCCTTCTGGTTTATAAGAGGTATAATACTAATTTAGAATGCACCTCCCTTTTGAAGTTTGTACTCTAAATAATTCGTATAGGACTTCGTAAGTGTTTCTACTGATACGTGAACATACTTTGCAGTTGTATTAAGAGAGCTATGTCCAACTCGTGCTTGAATAACAGAAATGTCCATTCCCATATCATGCAAGTTTGAAGCGTGCGTATGACGTAGGGAATGTGGTGTAACTATTTTCCGTTTTAGTGAATCAAGCTCAACGCTCTTAAATACATCACGGAACCATTCCTCAAAATAACTCCTATTAGGTGGTTTTCCTACGGGATAATTATGGTTCACAAAGATATATTCACAATCCTCATCTTGATTCATTGGTCTATAGTACATTACATAGTCATCAATCTCTTGTAATAAGGACTGGCTCACAGGTATCGTTCGTTCTCCTGTTTTAAGTCTCCTGTCCTTATCGTCTTGCTCGCCTCGTTCAACTAAGTATATGTTACCTACCTTTTTGAATGGGTCAGGTAAATCATAGTCCTTAATCCTAAGATGGAGTAGTTCCCCAACCCGCATACCAGTTTCATATAAAATTTTGAAAGCTAATTGATTACGTTTTACTAAACCTTCATCATTGGCAAACACTTCTCCAATCTTTGCATAGAAATGTTCAGCTTCATCAGGGTAGATTCTCTTTTTATCAACCCTTCGTTTGGTTTTGCGCCTAAATTCATTCCAGATACTTGAACTCCAACGATTCTTGTTGATATGACGGAGATAGCTAAAATCTCTCACTTTTCTTTTATCTGCAACCTTATAGTCTGCAGGTTCAATAAATCCCATTACTTCGCCATATTTATAAAAGCTTTGTATAGCTGAAATATAACCGTTCATTGTTGAGGCGGCTACTCTACTCTTGTGTTCCTTATTCCTTTCTGAATTCACATAAGCGTTATCTATATAATCTTGAAAGTAAGGTATGTGTCTTGGTTCTACATCAAAGGGTCTAAAACCCTCCTTATCCATCCACTCATAGAATAGTTTAAGTTTCTCTAAATACGTTTTAACAGTATTGGGAGAATGTTCTTTTCTCTCTAAATATCTCGTAAAATCCAAAACCTCTGGGACAATCCTCATATCTTTATCCACCAATACAAAAGAGTTAGAAGTTTCTTTAACCTGATACATTAGACTATCCACCTCTACGAACACTTGTTCCTATTCTGATTATACTAGGAACTTAGGAATCTATCAATATCGACACTATTCTTTAACATAGTCTACATTTTTTTACAAGGGGATAGCACAGTCCATTATAGAATATTCCCCTTAATGATTTATATAGTTCAAAGAAAATTAATACATGATAAACACTTCTTAGACTTAGATAGCTAAAAGACCTATAATAAATAAAAAAGGACATCCAACTCAAGAAGAGATGGATGTCCTTTTTTATTTATTATTCACCTGATACATACGGTAATAGAGCCATAGTACGTGAACGTTTGATTGCAGTTGTTAATTTACGTTGGTATTTAGCACTTGTACCAGTTACACGACGAGGTAAGATTTTACCACGTTCAGAGATAAATTTCTTTAGTAAATCTACATCTTTGTAATCGATGTGAGTGATACCGTTAGCTGTAAAATAACATACTTTACGACGTTTTGCACGTCCGCCTCTGCGTCCTCCCATTGCCATTATGATTTCCCTCCTTATTTTTCCATTTATGGTTTTCTGTTCTGGGTTAAAAGGGGATGAATAATCCAAGAAAGAATATTCCCCCTTAATGATTTATTAGAGATTAGACGTATCTAAGATTTAGACATCTCAAATCCTTTATAAACCTGTTATATCAAGATCTCACTTATTAGATTTAGACATTCAACAGACCTCTTAATAAATCTATTCAAATATCCTCCTAATACCCAATAAGAATTAGACACCCTAAATTGGTATATCCTCTTTATAAATCAAGGTATTAGGTTGTATATTTAGAATTAGACAATTATAAGGCGGTCAGAATGGTAAATCATCATCTGAAATATCGATTTGACCGCTATTTGCAAATGGATCTTCATCTACTCTTGTATAATCTTGGTTGTTGTTGTTGTTGCGATTATTTTGAGGTCGCTGATTCTGATAATTATTGGACCCAAAAGGATTATCTTGCTCTCTTGGTGCACCATAATTCATGTTGTCATTTCTATTATTTCCAGAGCTATTTCTAGGTTCAAGGAATTGTACGCTTTCCGCTTGAACTTCTGTAACATAGACCCGTTTACCGTCTTGTCCTTCATAACTACGAGTTTGAATTCGACCATCTACTCCTGCTAAACTTCCTTTTTTCAAGAAATTAGCAATATTTTCAGCCGGTTTTCTCCAAATAACACAGTTAATGAAATCTGCTTCTCTTTCGCCTTGCTGATTCGTAAAAGTACGGTTCACTGCAAGTGTAAAAGATGCCACAGCTATTCCATTAGGTGTATATCGTAAATCAGGATCCTTTGTTAAACGGCCAACAAGAACTACACGATTCATCATCAGTCTCAACTCCCTTCTTCCATGTATGTTTCACGTGAAACGTAACAGTAATTTATTTTAATTATTATTTAGCTTCATCTTTAATTACGATATGACGAATGATATCTTCGTTAATTTTCGCTAAACGAGAAAATTCTTCAACCGCTACTGGTGTAGCGTTCATTTTCACAAGTTGGTAATATCCGTCACGGAAATCATTGATTTCGTATGCAAGACGACGTTTACCCCACTCTTTCGCTTCAGCTACTTCCGCTCCATTATCAGTAAGAATGCTGTTAAAACGCTCAACTAGAGCTTTTTTAGCTTCATCTTCAATATTCGGGCGGATGATGTACATAATTTCGTACTTTTTCATCACTTTCACCTCCTTTTGGTCTAAACGGCCCATTTTGGGCAAGGAGCAATTAAACATTACTCACAAGGTAGAATTATATCATATAAAAAAAATATTAGCAATGAAGCACTTTGAATTTCTTATAAATAACACAATATCATGCTGGATTCTACCATACGTATTAACTTTTATATTAGTTTTAAACTATCACGATTTTCAGGTTAAGGGAAAAGGAAGAATGAAAAAGCTTTTCCTTTTTGAGATAATAAAAATGTTAAAACAATGATGGAGGTGAAATATGAACAAAAAATATGCCTTATTAAACTTCATTTTATTTGTCCTCTTTCTAATAAGTACAACTAGTATCGTATTTATTATCTATAAAAATATTGATAATCTATTTTCTACAATATTTGTAATAAGCTACGTAATTTTTGTACTACTATTTGCTTTATATCTAGGTGTTATTGCTATTGTAAGAATGCCTGGGAATGAAAGAAGAAAAAGGACATTAAAATGTATTGCTTTGTTTATATTATTTAGTGTTATCAATTACATATTAAATTATTTTTTTCAACCAGTTAAAAATACTTCTTATGGATTTTTATTCACCGCATTAGGGCTGTCTTTAGGCTTTTCCTTTTTAGATTTAGCATTCTTAAAAGAGAAAAAATCAACGCGTTGACAGGTATTTAAGATTATACATTCGACTGAATTAGTATATAGAATTTTATAATCTTATTTTTTAATACATTAAGAGCGTCTATACATGAGATAGACGCTCTTAAAAAGGATCGATTTCTGCGTTTCCGAATAAACCCGAAGCTGCATCCATCAGATAATTATATTTTTAAACATTAAAGCGGAAATGAATGATATCTCCATCTTTTACAAGATATTCTTTTCCTTCTAAGCGTACTTTTCCTGCTTCTTTTGCCGCAACCATATTGCCGCTTGCCAATAAATCATCGTAAGAAACCGTTTCAGCGCGGATAAATCCTCTTTCAAAGTCAGAATGAATAACGCCTGCACATTGAGGAGCTTTCATGCCTTGAATAAATGTCCATGCACGCACTTCTTGTACACCTGCAGTAAAGTAAGTAGCTAAACCTAATAAATGATAAGCCGCACGAATGAGCTGATCTAAACCAGATTCCTCAATTCCCAGCTCTTCAAGGAACATTTCTTTTTCTTCCCCTTCAAGCTCTGCAATTTCTTCTTCTATTTTTGCACAAATAACAATTACTTCTGCCTGTTCATTTGCCGCAAATTCTTTTACTCGCTTAACATATTCATTGTTTGCAGCGTCTGAAATTTCATCTTCTCCTACATTTGCTACATATAAAACGGGCTTAATAGTTAGCAAATGCAAACCTTTTGCAATTTTAGCCTGCTCTTCTGTAAATTCTACTGTTCTAGCCGGCTTTTCCTCTTCAAAAGCTATTTTCAGTTGTTCTAGCACTTCTAACTCAGCCAAAGCATCCTTATCTTTTTGTTTCGCCATTTTTCCGACACGGCCAATTCTTTTTTCCACAGATTCTAAATCTGCAAGAATTAACTCTAAATTAATGGTTTCAATATCAGAAATTGGGTCTACTTTTCCGGATACATGGGTAATATTATCATCAGCAAAACAACGAACAACTTGGCAAATCGCGTCTACTTCACGAATATGAGATAAAAATTTATTTCCAAGACCTTCACCTTTGCTTGCACCTTTTACAATTCCAGCAATATCTGTAAATTCAAAAGTTGTCGGCACCGTCTTTTTCGGTTGCACTAATTCTGTTAATTTTGTTAAACGCTGATCTGGTACTTCTACAATTCCAACATTCGGATCTATTGTACAAAACGGATAATTAGCCGATTCTGCTCCTGCTTGTGTAATTGCATTAAACAATGTTGATTTCCCAACGTTAGGCAATCCTACTATTCCAGCTGTTAATGCCAATATTGTCACTCCCCTATATAAACCTTCTAATTAACGGACAATAGAAGGCAATTTTAATTTACTTATAAACCTCTAACAATTATAGATTCAACACTAAAAAAAGACAAGTAGCCGTCCTTAAGCTACAGGTTATTTCTCTTGGGTCATTTATAAAACAAGCTGAAGCACCATTCCCCCACACCAGAATGCAACTATTCTAATAAAAAACAAAAAAAGCATGAATCAATTTTCATGCTCAAAATGTCCAAAAAAAAAATAAAATTGTAAAATATCTGGCTCTTAAAGACCTTTAATTATCGAAGCAAACAGAATGTACTCAATCGACGTATATTCTCTCTCTCAATGGGTTCGCAGCCGGAATACACTTCGCTTTCCATGGGGCGGGCGCCGAGCCTCCTCGGAGTAAACTCCTGCGGGGTCTCGCCTGTCCCGCAAATCCCATAGGAGTCTTCGTGTATTCCGGCTGCTCCCTGCTTCAACATATCAACGAACTTAATCAAACTGCTGCCTATTTTCATCGTCCATGGTGCAAATTTGTTGCATGGTGGGCTATCCTGAAAATAGGCTTACACACCCAATTACTCTGCAGCGTTTAACCCTCTTTTCAGGAGCGCTCATAAATTATTCTTCGTGCTTCACCAAAACCTTCTTCATCTTTCTTGAAAATTCTTTCCTAGGAATTAAAACACTATGACCGCAGCCCTCACATTTAATTCGAATATCCATACCCATCCGAATAAGCTTCCATCGATTTGTCCCACAAGGATGGGCCTTTTTCATTTCCACAATATCATTTATTCCATACTCTTTCGGCTCCATATTTCCTCCTAATTACTATTATCAGGTTTAGAATACATAACTAATTTTGGATAAGGACTTTCAATACCATTTTCATCCAACACATTTTTTATTTCTTTTCTTAATATTCTTGAAACCGCAACTTGTTGTGTCGGTAATGTTTCTGCTACAATCCGAAGAACAATTTCAGATCCTTGAATACTTTGAATACCTAAAAATTCAGGCGCGCCAACAATTTGTTCATATTTACCTTCTAACGTTTTTATATGCTCTTGAATTACACTTTCAGCTCTATTTATATCTCCTTGGTAGGCAATACTAATATCTACTACTGCCTTGCTATTATTAACAGAGAAATTTGTTACTTCCACTATACTACCATTTGGTAAAATATTCACCTCACCAGTATAGCTTTTTATTTTTGTAGTTCGAAGTCCAATTTCTTCAACAGTGCCTTCAAAAGTACCAATTCGAACATAGTCTCCCACAGAAAACTGATCTTCAAATATAATAAAAAATCCTGTAATAACATCCTTAACTAAACTTTGAGCACCAAAACCTACAGCCAAACCAACTATTCCAGCACCAGCTAATAACCCCTGTACATTTATATCAAAAACAGATAATATCGCCATAGCTGAAATAAAATAAACTACATATCTAATAGTATTTTCAAGCAGCTTCGCCAGAGTTGCCTCACGTCTTTCTGTTATTCGAATAGCAGAATGAGTACGTATTTTAAAAATATTTTTTATTGCTAATTTTCCTAACCTTATTAAGATAGTGCTTACAATAAGGATTATAACAATTCTTAGTGCGCCTCTACCTATATTTATCCATAAATTTTCATTAGTAAAAAGCTTCAATCCATTAGAAAGCCCCTCTTCTAATTTATTCACTATTTCCACCTCTTCTTCTAAGATTGATGCATCCCAATTATTCTTTTATGTAAAATGGATTCTTATATTTCAACTAACTTATTCTTCTTATAAAATAAATTTATTTTAACAGGTTTTCACCAGACTTTGTAGTAATAATATAGGGAATGACTATTGACTTACTTATTAATCATTACACCTTCTTTTTCCCCTTTTCAAAGGAATTACTACTGGGTATGTATAGAATACAATATATTTCCGTATACTGTTACTACTATAAAAATTCTAGGTTTTTTTATTTTCCAATAGAACATTTTCATATCATAAATTTTCACCATAAATAAAAGAATTAATTAGATTGAAATGCCCTATTTTTAGTCTTATGTGATAAAGGAGTTGATCTAATGACCATATATTCTAATCTTTTTGAGAAAAACGAGCTTCCAGTTAGGATTGCTTATAATGAACAATTAGCATCTTATAAACTTGCAGACTCTTTATCTAATTATTTACCCCCTACTACATCCAATCAACCTATTGTATTTGTGTGTATTGGAACAGATCGATCAACTGGAGATTCATTAGGTCCACTTATTGGTACTTTATTAAGTGAAAAAAATATAACTCCTTTTAACGTTTATGGCACATTAGATGATCCTATCCATGCACTTAATCTTGAAGAACGTTTAAAAGAAATTTATAAACTCCACGAAAACCCTTTCATCATTGGCATCGATGCTTGTTTAGGAAGAATGAAGAGTGTGGGAATCATTCAACTAGGAGATGGTCCAGTAAAACCTGGGAGTGGTGTAAAAAAAGAACTTCCGCATGTTGGTGATATTCATATAACTGGCATTGTAAACATTAGTGGATTTATGGAATTTTTAGTGTTACAAAATACCAGATTAAGCTTAGTCCTAAATATGGCTAAAACGATTTCAAAAGGAATATATCACTCCAGTTTACGCTATATGAATACAGCAGAACTAAAAGAGTTTCCACTAAAGGAGCGACCAGTATAATCAATCACTTATATTATTGTAATAATGCTGTTTTCTTGAGTATCTTGTCTAGTATTATTAAAATGGTAAATATTGTAATAATACTTTTTTCAATATTTCTATCTAAAATGTTCTTTTAGCAGGTCTTTTCTAAGCGATTGTTGTTTTTAACCAGCGTTTGTAAATTAAAAATGTTGGCAAAATAGGCTGCTTGAAGTATAAAGTAAGAACATCATAGACTAAGCTTACTTGTTTAATAACAAATTTCCAGCATATCCGTGGTTTCCGTAAGTTAATGGGAAAAGTGCGTGGCGCCTTGTTTAACTTCGAAGAAAAACATTCTCCTGACTCAAAAAGTGTTTTTTATTTTTAGAGGCAGGAGGCAATACTCACTGGGGTTATACATGCATCACGTCCTCCCCTTATACATCCTGAACGTCAGAGCTAGACACTTGCCAGACTTCAGAAACTTATACTCTCTTCCTTTACCAAAAAAAAACGGAAGCACCTATTCCTGATAAAAATAAGACAAACTTCTCAGAAAAGTGATTATCACCTTTTCAAGAGAATCACTTGGATATTCAGGAGAGAAGTGCTTCTATTAGAGCAGAATACATGTATAAACTAAGCGGAAAATCCATTATTAATTGTTTTCTATTGTAAACAATTGTAATAATCTTTCCAAGTCTTCTTCTGAAAAAAACTCAATCTCTATTTTTCCTTTATTTTTTGCCTTTTTAATATGGACAGTAGTACCAAATTTTTCACGTAAATAGGATTCTTGCTCTTTAATAAAAACACTTTTTGATTCTTTTTTTTCCTCATTTGTTTCACGTGGAACATTTTCATTCATTTGTTGAATTAAATGCTCTAGCTGTCGAACATTCAATGCTTCTTTTATTACCTTTTCTACGACTAATGAAAGTTTTTCTTTGTTTTTTAAACTTAACAAAGCTCTTCCGTGCCCCATAGACAAGGTTCCATTTGAAATAAAATCTTGAATCGATTTAGGCAGTGATAATAATCGAACATGATTCGCTATATGTGGTCTGCTTTTTCCAAGACGCTTTGAAAGTTCTTCTTGTGTTATTTTTTGTTTCTTCATAAGCAATTGATAAGCAAGAGCTTCTTCTATCGGAGATAAATCTTCTCTCTGAAGATTTTCTAATACAGCTAATTCCATCATTTGTTTTTCTGATAAATCACGAACAACTGCAGGAATTACCTCAAGTTTTGCTTCTTTTGCTGCACGATATCGACGTTCACCAACAACGATTTCAAACCCTCTAATACTTTTCCGAACAATTATCGGCTGTAATATTCCATGCTCTAATATTGATGCTTTTAGTTCTTCAATTGCTTCCTTCTCAAAGACTTTTCTTGGCTGATAAGGGTTTGGTCGAAGTTCTTTTATACTTATTTCTTTAATAACTTCTTCCTGTTCTACCTTCATACTTGGAAAAAAAGCATCAAGACCTTTACCTAATCCCTTAGCCACTAGTTACCACTTCCTTTGCCAATTCTAAATAAACTTCTGCCCCCCGAGATTTTGGATCATAAATAATGATAGGTTCCCCATGACTTGGAGCTTCACTTAATCGAATATTTCTTGGAATAATGGTTTTATATACTTTATCTTGAAAATATTTTTTTACTTCTTCAATAACCTGTAAACCTAAATTTGTTCTAGCATCCAACATGGTTAAAAGAACGCCTTCAATGGCTAATTCATGATTTAAATGTTTTTGCACAAGTCTCACAGTATTCAATAATTGACTTAATCCTTCCAATGCATAATACTCACATTGAACTGGAATTAAAACTGCATCAGACGCAGTTAAGGCATTAATCGTCAGTAACCCTAAAGATGGCGGACAATCAATCAATATATAATCATAATTATCTTTTACTTCTTCAAGGGCTCTTTTTAAGCGAACTTCTCTTGATATGGTAGAAACAAGTTCAATTTCTGCACCAGCTAGCTGAATGGTTGCTGGAATAACTTGAAGGTTTTCGACATTTGTTGTTTTAATTACTTGTTGTGCTTCCAAATCATCTACTAATACATCATAAATACAATAGTCTACATCTGCTTTTTCTATTCCTACTCCACTAGTTGCATTCCCTTGTGGATCAATATCTACTAATAATACTTTTTTCCCGATATATGCTAAACAAGAGCCAAGATTGACTGAGGTAGTTGTTTTGCCAACTCCCCCTTTTTGATTAGCAACCGTAATTATTTTTCCCATGATGTCACCTACCTTTATTACCATAAAATAAAATAAACATGCAAGGCGTCTATAATAGTAGCTCCGAAACGTTCAATCGTCCACTTCCATACGGCGCTTTAAGCAAAAAAGTTATACATTTATAGAACATAGATTGATATTTACTATTTGTTATGATTTATATAGCCAAATTCCGCTCTCATTAGCATAATATAACTATATATGTAACCATGTATATTATTTTATCATGAAAATTACTAAATATCGTCTTTTTTTCAAGCAATGTTTTTTTCTTACAGTATGGATAGTGCTTCCTATCCACTTATAAAGGATAAATTCTCCTATATTTTTAATTAAATAATAGTAATAAAAAGGAAAATAAAAAGGTTTCTCTTAAAAACGATTCGAATGAACGAACAAAAACTCAATAGGAGTTCCATTATATTCTACAAATTATGATTAATTAGATAAAAGCTCTTTTAAACAGAAAAAAAGTGAGAAATTAAACCAAAATGGTTCATATCCTCACTAATAAATGATATAAAATAGACTATTTTATTATTTCTTCTTCGGTATCTTTATTGTAAATTGATAAAAATCATCAAATTCTTCTTCTTCTGCATTAAGATTAATGCCACTATCAGAAACCATTGTTAATGATTGTCGAATCGTGTTAACTGCTATACGCATATCTTTACTAAAAGCTCTGCGCTTAGGTTTTGGCTTTTTTTCAGATTGTTCAAGCATCTTTAGCACTCGTTCTTCTGTTTGCTTTACATTTAGATTCTTTTCTATTATTTCTTGAAGTAAATGTACTTGTTTTTCTTTTTCCTTTAATGGAATCATAGATCTTGCATGTCGCTCAGAAATTTGTTTATTTAATAAAGCTTCCTTAATTTCTTCTGGAAGTTTTAATAGTCTTAATTTATTAGCTACTGTTGATTGTCCTTTTCCGAGCCTTTGTGCAAGTGCTTCTTGAGTTAAATTATGTAATTCTAATAATTTACCATAAGCAATTGCTTCTTCTATAGGAGAAAGCTCCTCGCGTTGGAGATTTTCAATTAACGCAACAGATGCTGTTTCTGTATCGCTCATATTTTTAATAATGGCAGGAACTTCTTCCCACCCTAATTTTTTCATAGCTCGCCATCTTCTCTCACCAGCTATGATTTCATATTTATCGGTTTCAAATTCTCTTACTACAATCGGTTGAATAATGCCATGTGTATGGATAGTTCTTGATAATTCTTCAATTTTTTCATCATCAAATACCGTTCTTGGCTGAAAACGGTTTGGAACAATTTGATTTATAGGAATTTTATTAATCTCCTCATTGCTCCCCAACTTCTCCAACTCCTCATTAGCATCTTCTGCTCCAATTTGAATTGCTTCCGTTTGATCTTCCTTTTCGCCTAGGCCAAAAAAGCGTGAGAAAGAAGGCTTCATCACCCTGCACCACCTTTACGAAACTCCCTATTACATATTCTCTAAAATGAATAGCATGTCCTGCAAATTATATTAATTTATAGAGGTTGTTCAAAAAGTCCGGTAAAATGACACGTCGAATTTCTTCGTTGGCTTCTTGGTCCTTTTTATCCTTCTTTTTGAAGACGCACTTATAATAAGAAACTTCTCGAATTTTCATAGAATTTGCCATTAATAGTTATATTATATAGTAGTTAAGAAAAATGATATAGTCCTAATAAGAAAGATTCATTTTGCTTCACCTGTCTAGAATAGCAAGGGACAGGTGAAGCAGCTATTTATTCAATTGGTTCTTTATTAGGCGTACCTGGTTTCCTTGGATATTTCTTTGGCGTTTGTTTTTCTTTAACGATTATTAATATGTTTCGTTCACTTTCTTCTTTTGGTAAAACAAAAGAATGTGTCGTCACTAGTTTCCCGCCTAAAGTAGAAATTGCCTTTTGACCTGCTTGTAACTCTTCCTTCGCACTTGCAGCTTTCATTGCAATAAAGGTGCCTCCCACTTTTACAAGTGGTAAACATAATTCACTTAATACAGATAGCCTGGCTACTGCTCTAGCAGTTACAATATCAAAGCTTTCTCGATATTCTTTGTTTTTTCCAAAGGTTTCAGCACGGTCGTGAATAAATTCTACTTCTTCTAATTGAAGCATTTTAGCCAAATGCTCTAAAAAATGAATTCTCTTCATTAAAGAATCTACTATTGTTACTTTTAAATCTGGAAACACAATTTTTAATGGAATACTTGGGAATCCCGCTCCTGCTCCAACATCACAGACCGTTGCAGGCATCTTTAGTCCATCAAAATAAAACGCCGCAGTGATAGAGTCAAAGAAATGTTTTAAGTACACATCTTCTTTCTCTGTAATAGCAGTAAGATTCATTTTTTCGTTCCATTCTACCAATGTTTGAAAATACGTTTCAAATTGCTCTAGCTGCTTCTCTGAAAGGATAATTCCTTTTTCTGCAAGCATTTGAATAAATTTTTCTGTATTCATAATTGAACCCTTTCCATCTAATTAATGGTGTATTAAACTCGTGCAATGCGGCCTTGTTCCAAATAAACTAAAAGAATCGAAATATCTGCTGGATTCACACCTGAAATTCTTGATGCTTGTGCTATAGACAATGGGCGAACAGTTTTGAGTTTCTGTTTTGCTTCGGTCGCTAGACTTGAAATAGCATCATAATCAATATTTTCCGGTATTTTTTTGTTCTCCATTTTTTTCAATCTATCTACCTGCTGTAGAGATTTTTCGATATATCCTTCATATTTAATTTGGATTTCCACTTGCTCCATTACATCATCTGTTAGTGGCAGCTCACTTGGTGCTAACAGGTGAATATGGCTGTAGTTCATTTCAGGTCTTCTTAATAAATCGGCTGCACGAATACCGTCTTTTAATTCACTTCCACCTTGATCTTTAATAACTTGTTGAACTCGCTCATTTGGTTTTAATATAATCTCTTTTAAACGCTGTTTTTCCTGTTCTATTAACTGTTTTTTCGCTGTGAATTTCTCATAGCGCTGTTTTGAAATTAATCCGATTTTTTCTCCGATGTCTGTTAAACGTAAATCTGCATTATCATGACGAAGCAATAAACGGTATTCTGCTCTAGATGTCAAAAGTCGATAAGGCTCATTGGTTCCTTTTGTTACCAAGTCATCAATTAATACCCCTATATAAGCATCCGAGCGACTTAGAATCACTTCTTCTTTGCCCAAAGCTCTTAAACCGGCATTTATTCCTGCCATTAGCCCCTGGCCAGCTGCTTCTTCATATCCAGATGTTCCATTAATTTGCCCAGCAGTATAAAGGTTTTGGATTTTTTTCGTTTCCAATGTTGGCCACAGTTGAGTAGGCACAATGGCATCATACTCGATCGCATAACCAGCACGCATCATTTGTACCTTTTCCAAACCAGGAATTGTTCTTAATATTTGCTGTTGCACATCTTCCGGTAAACTAGTAGATAATCCTTGAACATAAACCTCTTGGGTATTTTTCCCCTCTGGTTCTAAGAAAATTTGATGTCTCGGTTTATCATTAAAGCGCACCACTTTATCTTCAATAGATGGACAATAACGCGGTCCAGTTCCTTTAATCATTCCTGAATACATTGGGGAACGGTGTAAGTTCTCATCAATAATCTGGTGAGTTGTTTCATTTGTATAAGTTAACCAACATGGAAGTTGATCTGTAATATATTTGGTTGTTTCATACGAAAATGCTCTTGGTACATCATCGCCAGGCTGAATTTCTGTTTTGCTGTAGTCAATGGAATGACTATTTACTCGAGGAGGGGTACCTGTTTTAAAACGCACTAAATCAAAACCCAACTGTTGTAAATGTTCAGATAAACGGATAGAAGGCTGTTGATTATTGGGACCACTTGAATATTTTAATTCGCCAAGAATAATCTCGCCACGAAGATAAGTTCCTGTTGTAACAACCACCGTTTTTGCCGTAAACACAGCACCTGTTTTTGTTACTACTCCTTTTACTACATTATCTTCAACAATCAGCTCTTCAACCATTCCTTGAATAAGCGTTAAATTAGGTTCGTCTTCTAATGTTTTTTTCATCTCATGCTGATACATATATTTATCTGCCTGTGCTCTTAATGCTCTGACTGCTGGCCCTTTTCCTGTATTCAACATTCTCATTTGGATATATGTTTTATCGATGTTTTTCCCCATTTCACCGCCTAGGGCATCAATTTCTCTTACTACAATTCCTTTAGCGGGTCCACCAACTGATGGGTTACATGGCATAAAAGCAACCATATCAAGGTTAATAGTTAACATCAATGTTTTTGCGCCAGTTCTTGCGGATGCTAGTCCTGCTTCACAGCCTGCATGTCCTGCTCCAATAACAATGACATCAAAACTACCTGCTTCGTATTGCATCATGCTGCCTCCTTTATTTCTATTTCTTCTTTAAGAAGAATTTGAATCAATTACAGTACGCTTACTATTTTCCAAGACAAAATTGTGAAAATAATTGATCAATTAAACTTTCATGAACACTGTCACCGATTATCTCGCCAAGTATTTCCCATGTTCTCGTTAAATCTATTTGAACGATATCAATTGGAGTACCCATTTCTACTCCTGTAATTGCTTCATTTATAGATTGCTTCGCTTGATTTAGCAAGGATATATGTCTTGTATTAGAAACATAGGTTATATCATTTGCCTCAATTGCCCCTTCAAAAAATAGAGTGGAAATCGCTTCTTCCAGTTGGTTTACTCCATTATCTTCTAAAAGGGAAGTAGTTACCATTTTTTGATTATCTGCAAGTTCGCGAATCTTATCCATGTCTATTTTTTTAGGTAAATCCGTTTTGTTGACTATAACAATATAATCCATACCTTCTACTGCTTTAAATAAATTTATATCTTCATCTGTTAAATCATCTGCATAATTTAGAACTAATAGAATGAGATCTGCTTCTTTTAAGACTTGACGTGATTTTTCTACGCCAATTCTTTCGACAATATCTTCTGTTTCCCGAATTCCTGCGGTATCAACCAGTCTTAGCGGGACTCCTTTAATATTGACGTATTCTTCGATAACATCTCTAGTTGTTCCAGGAATATCTGTAACAATTGCCTTATTTTCTTGAACTAACGTATTCAATAAAGAGGATTTTCCTACATTCGGTCTTCCTACGATAACAGTAGATAATCCCTCTCTAAGGATTTTCCCTTGCTGAGATGTTTGTAATAATTTATCTATTTCTGATTGGACGAATCTTGATTTCGTTAACATCATTTGATGAGTCATTTCTTCTACATCATCGTATTCTGGATAATCAATGTTCACTTCTACTTGAGCTAATGTTTCAAGAATTTCTTGTCTTAATGTCTTGATTAATTTAGAAAGTCTTCCTTCCATTTGTCCGAGTGCTACATTCATTGCTCTGTCTGTTTTTGCTCTAATTAAATCCATTACAGCTTCTGCTTGTGATAAATCAATACGACCATTTAAAAATGCCCTTTTTGTAAATTCACCTGGTTCTGCCAACCGTGCTCCATGAACTACCAACAGCTGAAGGAGACGATTTACAGAGGCAATGCCACCATGACAATTTATTTCAACGACATCCTCTTTCGTAAAGGTCTTCGGCCCCTTCATAACAGAGACCATTACTTCCTCCACTAACTCGTTTGTTTCTGGATCTATTACATGTCCGTAATGAATTGTATGACTTGGCACTTCACTTATTTTCTTATTGCTGATGCTTTGAAAAAGTTTATCTCCTATCATAAATGCATCCGGTCCACTAACTCGAACAATCGCTATCGCTCCCTCGCCCATTGGAGTCGATATAGCAGCAATCGTATCAAAATCCATTATCTTCACCTCTATTCTTTGAACTTTTTCTTATCTATATATTAAGCATGACGCAAATAGTAATTTCTTTATTACAAGATTATAGATTAACATATCCACAACTATTTACAAAGAAAAAAATCTACACACTTATCCACATTAATACATTTTATTCTTATACCATTCTATCTTATCCACATGTGAATAACAATAAAACTACACATAAAACAGACAAACATCTTTTATCATCATTTTAAAAGTACGTACAGCTGAGCTTTCCTGTTATAGAGGACTGATTTTTTCGTGCGGGGTTTTAAAAACAAAAGCTGCTTTTGAACTCCTTGCCTCTTTTTAATAAGAAA
>JBDNRM010000054.1:0-21339 GCA_047718615.1 Bacillus sp. (in: firmicutes)
GTATACAAATGTTTCATATAAGTATTAGTTAACACTTGTCGTGAAGCGAATACGAAACATTTTCAATAAATTATCTGACAGTTTATAATGAATACAGGAATCAATACAAATAGGGGGGATGAGGGATTCATGAAATTGGTGACAGCTCTATATGAAGGGAAAAGTGCAGTAGGCGTTATTGGAACAGATGAAAAGACGGTGTTGTTATTAAATGATGCAGAGGAAAAACGCAGTGGACAGAGACCTTTTTTAGATAATATGATTGTCTGTATAGAGGAAGGGGAAGATTTTTTAGCAAAGGTAGAATCATTGGTTCAGTGGGTGAATGAGGAACAGCTTGTTAACGAGCTTTATTTGCCATTGGAAAGGATAACATTACAAGCACCAATTCCAAGACCTTCTAAAAATATCTTTTGTGTGGGGAAAAATTATGCCGAACATGCCATTGAAATGGGAAGCAAAGATGATATACCAGAACATGTTATGATTTTTACAAAAGCACCAACAACAGTAGTTGGTCCAAATGAAGGGATACTAGAACATAAACAAGTAACAGATCAGCTCGATTATGAAGGAGAACTTGCTGTTGTGATTGGAAAAACAGGACGAGCAATCAAAAGGGAAGATGCCTTGGATTATGTATTTGGCTATACGATCGTGAATGATATCACAGCAAGGGATTTGCAGAAAAAACATAAACAGTTTTTTATTGGAAAAAGTTTAGATGCAAGTGCACCAATGGGTCCATGGATCGTTACAAAGTCTGAGATAAAAAATCCCCATTCTCTACATATACAAACCGTTGTAAATGGAGAGAGAAGACAGGATTCTAATACAGAAAATTTTATTTTTCCTATAGATGAAGTCATTTGTGTATTATCAAAAGGAATGACATTAGAACCAGGCGATATTATTGCAACTGGAACACCAGCAGGGGTAGGCAAGGGCTTTAACCCGCCTCGTTTCTTAAAGGCAGGAGATAAAATAGACATATCAGTAGAAGGAATTGGCGTTTTATCTAATACAATAGTGGAATAATAAAAACAATCGTAAGTAATTAGAATTATGATAAGATATGTAAAGTAAAGGAGGCGAATTTTTTATGACACACTCTCATATCACTTCATGGGCGCTGGCAATTATTTTATTTATAATAGCATTCGGGCTGCATAAAAGTGGAAAAGAAAAGGCAAGTAAAATTGTACATATGGTTCTTCGTTTAATGTATGTAATTGTCATTGGAACTGGGGTATGGATGCTTTATAGTTTAGGGAGTTTACCAGCACTGTATGTGTTAAAAACACTTGTTGGCTTATGGGTTATTGTTGCACTGGAGATGATTCTAGTACGAACAAAAAAAGGCAGAAAAACAACAATATTATGGACACAGTGTATTGTTGCATTGGCACTGGTTCTCTATTTGGGCATGACATTACCAATGGGAATATGGCATTTTGGCTGAAAGAGGGGGAGCAAATCCTTCTCTTTTTTATTTTGCCGAAATGTCTATTTGTCGACAAAATTATAATCAATTTCATTGGAAAAATTTGTTGACCAATTCTGTCTTTATTTGATACGTTAACAATAGTTCATAAGAGAAATGGGGAGACATATTTTGAGATCCTATTATATGAAATTGCTATTATTAATGTTTTTAATGACAAGTGCTTTATATGCTTCCTATAAACATACAGCTTCATTTATTATTCTCCTTTTCTTCTCATCTTGTATGCTTGGTTTATATTTCCTCATTCCAATTGTGAAGAAGAAGCTATTCCTTTATATACTTATACTTTTTCTTATTCAAACAGCAACCGTATTAATGAATAAAGAGGTGTTTTTTTACTTAATGGTACTTATGCTCTTTATCTTAATGGAGAGCGGTCGTACTGTATCGGTAAAAACATTTCGAATTCTCCTTCTAAGTACGCTTGTCACCCATTTTTTTATTAGTATATTCTTCTTTCATGTTTCTATTAGTTTATATGTTTGTGCAGCCATTTTGGTTGTAATCCTGCTTATTCGCTTAAATGAAAGCAACCAAGAATATTTGCATATAAGAGATACATATGAATCATTACTGAACGAATATCGCGTCCAAAAACGGCAGGCATTTAAAAATGAAAGGCTTGCCAGAATGGAAGAAAGAAATATGATTGCAAGAGAAATGCATGACTCCGTTGGACATAAATTAACAGCCCTTTTAATGCAGATTGAACTTCTTTTCATTCAAGAAAAAAAGGAGTCGATAGCGATGCTGCGAAATATGGCGTCTGAGGCATTAGAAGAAACAAGAAGAGCTGTGCGCATATTACAGGCAGAAGAAATGCAGGGGATTTCACCTATTATTCATTTAATTAAAAAGCTGGAAAGTGAAAATACAGTGCATGTTCATTTAACAACAAAACAAGGGGTACTTAACATGCGCATTAGCAATAAGCAGAGTGCAGCACTTTATCGAATCATTCAAGAAGGATTAACGAATGCGATGAAATACAGTAGTTCAAAAGAAGTTTTTATCCTATTAGGCGTGTCACCTGTGGGCCATTTAACAATAGAGATAAAGAATGTGTTTGTACATAAGCATCCAATCTATGAAGGATTTGGATTAAAGAATATGAAAAAAAGGCTGGAGGAAATCGGAGGGAATCTAAATACATTTCAAATAGAAGATCAATTTATTTTACAAGGAAATATACCGGTAGAGGAGATAGAGAAATGATAAGGGTGTTAATTGCAGAAGATCAAGGGATTGTAAGAAACGGCCTGAAAATGATTATTGAACAAGATGCAGAAGTAAAGGTAATAGCAGAAGCAGAAAATGGCAAAGAAGCGCTGCAATTATTGGAGCTGCATGCCATTGATATCGTGTTAATGGATATACGTATGCCTGTTATGGATGGAGTAGAAGCAACACAGCATATTAGAAAAAGCTTTCCTCATGTAAAAATCCTAATCCTTACCACCTTCAACGATGAGGAATATGCGATTCAGGCATTTAAAGAAGGAGCAAATGGCTTTTTATTAAAAACAACAGACAGTGATTATTTATTGCATAGCATCAAAAGCTGTTTGGCAGGCGGTATAACGATACATGAACAGGTAGCGGCGAAAGTAATGCCGAAGCTCCTTGAAGAAAAAAAGCAAAAAAAGCAGTCAGCACTAGCCTTTCCTCTTACAGACAGAGAGCGGGACATTGTAAAAAATATCGGCTTAGGCAAAACAAATAAAGAAATTGCCAGTGAATTGTTTTTATCTGTTGGAACGGTCAAAAATCATATTACGCAAATATTAATGAAGCTGGAACTAAGAGACCGGACACAGCTTGCTATATTTGCTGTAAAGAATGATTTTATATGAAACTAGGAATAATAAAGAAGTTTTACTAATTGATTGGGAGGCTAGCGCATGATTTTTTTTGATATTGATGGAACATTAGTGAATCATGAGTTGGCTGAAAGAGTAGGAGCACAAGAATTTTATGATAAGTATAAAGAGGATTTGTCGATGGAGGATAACGAATTTCCAAGTTTATGGATCAGCTGGTCCCATGCTTATTATGCGAAATTTTTGGCAGGTGAACTTTCTTTTCAAGAGCAGAGAAGAATGCGCATCAAAGAACTATTTGGAAAACAGATAACCGATCAAGAGGCAGATAGTTTGTTTCAAGAATATCTCCATTTTTACAAGACAAATTGGACGGCTTATCCTGATGCGGCTACTTGCTTGCAGCAATTAAAAAAAATCGGATATAAACTTGGTGTGATCAGTAATGATGATTACCAGCAGCAAGTAGAAAAGCTCCATTATACAGGATTATTAGCTTATTTTGATCAAGTGAACACTTCGAGTGAATTAGGCATTTCTAAGCCGGATAAGGATATTTTTATAAAAGCAAGTAAACAAGCTAATGTAAGAACAGGAGAATGTATTTATATTGGCGATAATTTGAAGATAGACGCACTAGCAAGCACGAATGCTGGAATGAAAGGAATTTGGCTGAATCGGACGGAGGAGAAATCTGTTTATCCAGGTATCCTTATGCTCCCAAGTTTGGATAGATTGATAGAAAGAGAGGGCTGGATATGAAACGAATTATGGTAATCGGAGTATCAGCAGGTGTCGGAAAGTCTACATTTGCAAGAAGGCTTGGAGAATTATTGCAACTGAAAGTATACCATTTGGATGCCTACTTTTGGAAACCGAATTGGGTAGAAGCTAGTCTAGAAGAATTCGTTTCTGCACAGCAGATTATTTTGCAAAAGAAAAAATGGATTGTAGAAGGAAGCTATAATAATACCTTTGAACTGCGGGTGAAAAGTGCAGATACCATTATTTACTTGGAGCTACCTCTTCGTGTATGTCTTTATCGTGTGATAAAACGCTGGTTAACGAATTTAGGAAAAACGAGAATGGATATGGGAAAAGGCTGCAAGGAAAAGTTAGATTGGCGATTTCTTAAATTTATCATCACTACCTACTTTTCCCGCAAGAAAAAGATGAAAGCAAGACTGAAAGCAATACAAGAAAAAGATCTCCAAAAGCAAATTATTCTGCTACAAACCAAAAAAGATATAGAGGCTTATTTAGTGAAATTAGAGGGATCGTTAGTGTGAGGCATCTAGTTTTGAGATAATTAGAGGAAAAGAACCAAAAGAACATGCTATTGAAAACAGGTTGACTAAAACATGTTCTTAAAAAAAACGGCTGATTTAAGTGTAGTTTTTTAGTATTATAGTATTATGGAATAATAAGGATAAAGAGGAGGGCTTGACTTGGTGAAAAACATACCTTTATTGTTTGCTATGCTAATTATAGGATGTAGCACTCTAATAATCGCCTTAAATACACATTCACCAGAATTTATAAAAATCACGCTATTAATCGCGAGTGCTGTTTTGAATGTATGGAGTATGATGGGATTAATTTTACACTTAGGTATACAAAAACTAATTAAAAATTGATTATTAAACAAATTCTCTTAGTTGGTTTGCAGTAAGTATATTAGATTTCTGACAGGCAAAAAGCATTTGATTGACTCGTTCATCAAATGCTTTTTTACTTAGTTCGTATACTCCTTGAATCAATAGAGGTAGTTATCAAGGTAAGATTGGAACATAAAGAGGTATCTAATCGTCTAATAAGTATGAAACTTATTAAGGAGGTTTTAGGGTATTTGAAAAAAAGATATTTGTGCTGTTATCTTTGGGATTGCTATCTTTGTTTCTTTTTACTTGTGAATCAAAAGAAAGGTTTGAAGTAAATACAAATCCATCTTCAGAGTCAGAAAGTAAAAAGAAGCTTATAATAAATAACAATATTATAAGTATTAGTTTCTCAAAGCCGAGTGATCAAAGTAAAGTTAATTTTGATGATAAGGAAAACACTAATGCCTTTCAAGAAATCATTTCAAGTGCAATAAAGGAAGACGGCATAGTTAATATGGCTAACCCGGAATTTTATATGGATATTGTATATAACAAAAATGAACATACAAGGATGTACTTATGGATAGGCGAAAAAGGACAAAGAAGTACAATTATGAAACCAGATGATACTCACACCATTTATACAATTTCGTCTGAAGAAGCGGATAGGTTAATTGATTTACTCAAAAGCACATTTAATTGAGAGCCTCTTTTAAGAGGTCTTTTTTATGCACTTCTTAACAAAAAATTACGCACCAAAGCGCATGAAAAGAAGCAGCATTCCATTTTTCATAGTCTTAAGCAGGAAACAGTAAGAATGCGCGAAGACTCCCGCGGGAATGCGAGAAAGACGAGACCCCGCAGGAAAGCAAAGTGTATTCCGGCTGCGGACTTATTGAGCGCGCCACTTGTCAGGGTTAGCCTAAAAAATAAAAATGGAAAACAGCAGATAGCCCTTATTACCAAAAAAGCAAAAAATGACCATCACCCATGACCTGAGTCACTAATTTTTCCAAAAGAGATGACCTTTAGGTATAGGAGATAACAGGGAAAGTCTTTATGATAGATTGTAGAAAGGATGATGATGATGTTAGAAATTATAGAATTGTCCAAAGCCTACAAACAAAAGAAGGTTGTCGATTCCATCAATTTATATTTAGAAAGTGGAGAGACCGTTGGCTTACTAGGCCCAAATGGAGCAGGCAAATCAACAACCATTTCATTAATATCCTCCCTAGTTGCCCCTAATAACGGAGATATTCGCCTGCATAACGAAAGTATTTTAAAATCACCACAACATTTACGGGAGATTTTAGGAGTAGTACCTCAGGAAATTGCACTTTATATGGAATTATCAGCAAGAGAAAATTTAATCTTTTTTGGAAAAATGCATAAAATCCCGAACAGCCGCCTGCAGCAAAGGGTGGATGATGTACTAAACATTATTGGATTAAAAGATCGGGAAAAGGATCTTGTAAAAACTTTTTCTGGTGGGATGAAAAGAAGATTAAATATTGGGGTGGCACTTATTCATGAACCGAAGATTATCATCATGGATGAACCAACTGTTGGGATTGACCCACAGTCCCGTAATTATATCTTAGAAACAGTGAAAAGATTAAATAAAGAACAAAATATGACGGTTCTTTATACAAGCCATTATATGGAAGAGGTGGAGTTTCTTTGTGACCGCATTTATATCATGGATCATGGTCAAATTATTGCCTCAGGAACAAAGGAGGAGCTGAAAAATATTCTGTCTGCGGAGACAGCCATAAATATTAAAGTGGAAATGATTAAGCATGAATTTGTAGATGCACTTAAAAATCATACGAATGTGAAAAATCTCTCTATCAAGCAATCGATTATCACAGTCATTGTTCCGAAACAAATCAACTTGCTGAAAGATATTTTTAAATTTGCAGAAGAATATGCAACAAATGTACTTTCGGTAAATATAGAAACACCAAGCCTTGAGGATGTATTTTTACATCTAACTGGCCGGCAGTTAAGGGATTAGGAGGGATACTATGTTCTGGCAGCTCATAAAAAAAGAATTGCTTATTATTTGGCGAAGACCAAGAGAACTGATTGTATTGCTATTAATGCCGTTTATTCTAATTACCATTTTAGGAAGTGCATTAGGAGCATTTAATAATGGTGATGTAAAAATTGATGCTAAACTTGCTGTTTTATTAAAAGATGATCCGAAAGCAGCGCAAGAGAAAGCAATAAATGCTATTCAAGCTTCCGCGTTAACGGAGAGGGAAAAAGCAGAGAAAATAGCCATTATTTCTTCCTTTAATCCTGTTGATCTCTTTTTAAATGAAGTGGTTGAAAATAAAGAATTAAAAAAGGTTCTAAAAGTAACTGTTCTTGATAAAGGTACATTAACAGATAAGGAGCAAAAAAAATACAGTGGCACGTTAGAAATTCCTTCTTCATTTACGGAAGATTTTTATAAAAAACTAGTGGATGGAAAAGGGGAGGTAGCAAAGTGGAAGTTAACGGTACGGGACAATACGTCGTTAGAAGCAACCGTTATTCATGATATAATTACGAGCTTTCAAAAAGAGTTAACGTATGCGAAAACAGCAAAGCAATTAAAAATTGATTATTCTAAAATAGCTGCAACACAAACAGAAGTAGGCATCGTTAAGAATATAACAAAAAAGAAAGAAATAGATACTTTTTCTTATTATGCAGTTGGCATGTGTGTGATGTTTGTTTTTTATGTGGCGACAACGGTGGCAGGTTTTGCTTTTCAACAAAAGGAAGAGCATATGTATCAGCGCATATTGCTTGCAAATGTATCACGTTTTTCCTATTTTGCTGGAATATTTGCGGCGACTTTCCTGCTTTCCTTTATCCAATTGAATATTTTATTTGGATTAACAGCTCTTTTTTATGGAGTGACCTTTCCACATATCCTTTATTATTTATGTATAACGGTAGCGTTAAATGCTATGACTGCAGGATTTGCCGTTTTTACAACTGCTTTGTCTTATGCAACCAATTCAAGAAATATCGAAGCAATCTTCTCAAATTTCATTATTCCTGTTCTAGCATTTATTGGCGGAAGCTTTTTTGATGTTAGTGTTATAGGTGGATTTATGGAAACGTTAGGGAAATATTCGCCGGGTGGTGCGGCAATTACCGCTTATTTAAAAGTATATCAGGACTATTCATTTATAGATATTTGGAGCCAACTTCAAGCGATTTTACTATTTACCAGCGTATTAATCGTTTTAACACTTGTTTTAATTAGGAAAAGAGGTGTAGCATCTTGAAAGCTATACTATGGGGAAAATACAGACAATTTATCCGGAAGCCAGGCGCTCTTATTGTTACATCGATAATTTGTATTGCTTTTGCCTTTTTGCTGGGGAAATCTTCTTTCTCGAAAATAGAAGTTCCTGTTTTTAACGCAGGCGGGACAGAAAATATACAAAGCATTGTAAAGGAACTGAACAAAAGCGAAAGCTATACCTTTACTGTGTATTCTGAGAAAGAAACAAAAAAGAAGCTAGAAGAAGGGACATCTAGTGCAGGTGTAGCTCTCGGAGGAAATACGTATACGCTTTATCGAGTTGCAGATACTTCTGATGCTATGCTAATCAATCGTTATTTAGAGAAATACTATCAAAATAAGCAGCAAAAAGAAGCGATGATCGGAGCCGCAAAGGATAAACAAAAGTCAGAAAAAGTCCTGGCGGAGAATGAAAAAAATCCTATTTTACCAATAAAGTTTGATAGTAACATGTCTGAAAAAGACACAACGTATAATCAGGCACTTCAAGCATTATTTGGATTCACCTTATTTTTTAGCATCTATACAGTTGCTTATACAGTGGTAGAAATTTTACGAGATAAGCAAAATGGTATTTGGGATCGGTTGATTTTATCGTCAACGTCGAAAACACAGCTATATTTAGGGAATCTACTATTTAGTTTTGCGGTCGGTTATATTCAGATTATGATGATTTTTGCTATCTTTAAATATGGAGTTGGAGTTAATTTTCACGGGAGATTCTTTATGGTATTTCTGTTAATCATTCCCTATCTTTTTGCTATTGTTGCCTTGGCAATCCTACTCACAGGGTTAGTAAAAACAGCGAGTCAATTCAACTCAATCATCCCGCTTATATCAGTAAGTTTTGCGATGCTTGGGGGTGCGTACTGGCCATTAGAAATCGTAACCTCTAAATTTTTATTGCTACTATCCAAGTTTATTCCGATTACGTATGGAATGGAAATACTGAATAAAGTCATCACACAGGACGTCCCATTGTCAGAAATACTTTTGCCGACAGCAGTTCTGCTGTTAATGGGAACATTAATGCTTGGCGTCGGGATTCGCTTGATCGAGAAAAGACATGTGTAAAGCTTGAAAAGATAGGTACTAGTTCGAATTATTTATAGATATCGCTGTTATAGTGGAAGCAGGGAGTAGCCAGAATACACGGAGACGCCTGCGGGAAAGCGAAGTAAATGCGGACTTAATTAATAGCGCTTATCCTCAAGTTAATCAAGGGAATAGATTAAGTCTATTCCCTTGTGCTATAAGCATTATCGATTTTTCTAAATGAAAACAAGAGGAAAAGAGAAGCTGGTAGTAAAATGATCATCCCAATAATAAAATAATTCTCTCGTATCGTTAAAGAAAAGAGGCTCGTTGAAGCAAAGAGAATTCCTAATGGCATCATTGCTCTCATCATAAGCAAACGAACGGAGCTTAATTGAGCTAAACGGTTTTTAGGAGCTTCTTTTTGAAAAATAGCGGCACATTGCACATTAAAAAGTGGAAAGGCTATTCCTCCAAATAGCTCACAGATCCAGGCAAGTGGGATGATTGGAACAAAAAATAAGAGAATAAAGGAAAGACCTCCTCCTAATAAACCAAGATACATCGTTTTTTCTGTTTTTGGTACTTTTTTCAGGAGAAATGTTCCAAGAATATAACCAATCGGAAAAGCCCCTGAAAAAATGGCATATTCCCATACTTGACCATTCAGGGTTCCACGGATAAAGGGAATATTTAAAACAAGGGTAGCACCAACAGCAAAATGAACGGTGGATGAAAGCAGGGTTAATTTTAGTAGATTACGATATTGGAAAAAAAGTCGATATCCTTCTCGCATTTCTTTCCACCAAAATTTTTTTGACCAAATAGCAGTGTTGCTATTACTCGTCCTTGGTAGGTGGGAAAGAGAAAAATAACTAAGCAGAAACAACAAAGCAGAAATTCCATAAAGATATTGCAAGGGAAATAAAAGAAGCAATAAGGAAATGGTTCCCGGAGCAAGGAAACTCATCAATCGTATCGTGCTGTCTAATAATCCATTTGCATGAACAAGCTCCCCTTCTTTACAAAGTTCTGGCAATAAGGAAAAGGAGATACTTGCATAAATAGGCTGTACTAACCCTAAAAGAAATTGCAATAAAACTAAGCCAATAACAGCGCCTGCCTTTTCAAAAGATAGATAACCGATTAACGGCAAAATATATGCCAACGCTCGAACCAATTGTATAAAAGGAAGTGTTTTTTCTTTTGATATATAGTTAAGATAGGGAGCACTTAAAAATTGCAATACGAAAGAAGGGATATAATAAACAAGCCAAAGTATTCCCATCCATTGTTTGGATCCTGTTAATTCAAATAATAATAACCCATTTAATATGGCTCCAGCTGCCCCGCTAAATTCAGAAATAATCTCTCCTACCCATAAGGATTTAAATGCTTTAGAGTATTTACTCATTAGTCATTTCAAGATACTGATTCAGTTTTTCAGAAAACGTTTTTATTTTCGCTGCATTCGCTGAATAGATGCCTTTTTCTACTTTAATAAATTTTGCTGCTTTTAATAAAGAAAGTTGATGATGCAGGGATGTTTTCGAAATAGTAAATTGAACACTTAATTCTTGAAGAGATAAAGGCCCTTTTAAAAGTTGATAGAGTAATTTTAAACGAAGCTCTTCTCCTAATGCTTTATGGCCGCGAATAAGATCTTTAGACGGTGTGCCAGCTTCGAGTAAATATTCTTCTTTTATTGGATAAAAGAAAAGTTTTGTATCATTTGTGCGTTTTTCTAAAATCCACGGTCGATAGGAAACATGTGGGATTAGTTTAATGGTCCAGACAGAAGGCTCCGGTATATAATGAATTCCTGCTATTTTTTCTATTTCTGCGGTTGGATTTGTATGATCAATGGAAGCATATTGCTTCTGTTCAAACGTTAGCGCCTGTTTCCATTTCTTCCATTCTTCCAAGTTAATCATCCAATTGTACCATTCTTGTAAAGTCGCATGAAATAAATCAATGATGTTTTCAATGGGAGAGTGGCTAAGTGCAAGCACATAACTTTCTAGAAATGCATGTTTTTTAAAAAAATGAGCGTAATGTTTAATAGACTCCGTTTCATGCTTATAGGCAGTTTCCAACCGTAAATCCTCGGAATAACGATCTTTATAGGGAAGTAAGATTTTATAAAATGAGATATTATCTAAACTTAATAGCTTTTCAGTAAAATCTTCCATAGAAACTGCTGAAAATTCATTTTGCAACATAATCATGCCGTACCAAAGGTTGGTTTTTTCGATTGTTTTTAAGTTCTGGATTAATGATTGTGGCATGGATTGCAGCGCATTCGTCCATTGGTCATCATAATCAAATGTATGTCTTAGCTGTGCGTAAGTATATCCTGAGATGCCAAGGATTACTTCCCAAACTACGGATGATTCTACTTTTAAAGAGACTGTTTCTGTTTGTTGTGCAGAAAAAAGGTATTCCATAATATCCCTCCAATTGTATTTATGAATTAATTCTAATATATTCGAATTTATATTTCAATAAAATTAGAATTTAGTAATGACTATTGATATATTGAAACGGTGTAGAGTGGTTTTGAAGAAATGGTTATTCTTTGCAGGAAAAAAGGAAAAGATTATAGAAAAGTTTTAATATAGAAATTTTTCTTTTAGAGATTGGCTAAACTGAAAAGCGGCTCTCTCGATAAGTCCGCAGCCGGAATACACTTCGCTTTTCCATGGGGCGGGCGTCGAGCGGATATCTCTTCAAACCAGCACTATTCTTGGCTTAAATTGCATGTCTGTCTATACTCCCTGAAGAAGAAAAGCATTGTGGGCAGCTTTTAACAGTGTCGTATAAATCACTAGATAGAATTACTAATTAAATTTTACTAGTTGAAGATAAAAGGAAGGAGTGAAGACACATGAAGTCAAAACGAAATCAAGCACAAGAAAATCAGTATGACGAGAGGCTTCTAACTATTGATGGAGAATTATGTGCACTTTTACAAAAGAGAAAAGAAATTTGCGGCAAGCAATCAGGAATGCCTCCTGCACGGTTTATCCAAATATGGGCGGAACAGTATGATTCCCACGAACGTTTTCTGAACACCTTTTTTGGCTTAATCAAAAGACAGGATCAAATGAAACTTCCTGTTGAACCAAAAGGATTTATAAAACATATTCCTGTTTTAAAAGCAGCTGAGAAAAAAGAAAGGATATATTCCATTACGCATATTTTACAATACAAAAATGTAAGTATTATGTATTTTACCTGAATTATTCATAGAAATTCAAAGATCACTTACGAGCCCTTGTATATCAAGGAATTCCGCTGTGTTAGCCATGCATCAAATAAATGAAAAAAGAACCCATTTCTGTTAGAGTTAAAGTACGAACAAATAACCAACAGAAAGGGTTCTTATAATGGCTACTTTACCGCAAATAACACTAGATTTCAATCGTCAAATTAAGTTGTCTAATGATGGAGGTGCTCTATCATCCGATACGGGTGAATTCTTGTTTAGAGAATTCGATGAGAAAATTGGTTGCTTCTCCACATTGGAGAAGCATTTAGAGCTAAAGGACGACAGACGTTACTTTGTTCATTCAAATGAGCAATTAGCTTCGTCAAAAAATCTATCAAATCATTGCTGGATATCCTGAAGATGACGCTGCTGATCAATTGACGAACGATCCTGTTTTTACACAAATTGTTGACACAAATGCGTTAGCTTCTCAACCCAGTTTGTCTCGTCTGTTCCCACGATTTGATAACCAATCCATCAAACAATTAAATCAAGCAAACCAAGAACTTTTGGACAACGTACATCAATTTAGAGATTCCAAAGCAATCATTCTGGATTTGGATTCCACCCATGCGGATACATACGGAGACCAAGAAGCTACAGCTTTCAACACGCATTATGGGACCATCGGTTTTCACCCATTGGTTGCGTTCGATGGCGTAACAGGTGATTTTATAAAGGCTAAACTGCGACCAGGAAATGTCTATACTTCCAACGGTGTTGTGGATTTTGTACAACCACTCATCAGCCATTACAATGAAAAGTTTCCAGAGACGATACCATTCTTACGTGGAGATAGTGGTTTTGCTGTTCCGGCTTTGTATGAGCTTTGTGAAGAGGAATCCGTTTATTATGTCATTCGTTTGAAATCCAATGCAAACTTGCAGCGACTTGCCGACGAACTTCATCCCTCAACCACACCAACCGACGTGACAAAGTCGGAATGCTATTATGAGGAAACCGAATATCAAGCAAAATCATGGTCCAAACCAAGAAAAGTGATCATCCAATCTGTTCGTCCGGCTGGCGAATTGTTTTTTACGCATGCATTCTTTGTAACGAACTTGATAGATGCATTCTCTCCAAAAGACATTGTTCGATCCTACCAAAAAAGAGGAACGATGGAGAACTATATCAAGGAAGCAAAAAATGGTTTTTACCTGGATCGAATGAGCAGCCATAACTTTGAGACAAACGAAGTAAGGATGATGCTAAGTTTGTTAGCGTATAACCTAACGAATTGGTTACGCACACTTTGTTTTCCAGAAGAACAGAAAAACATGCAAATTCAGACGATACGAACAAGGATCGTTAAAGTTGCCAGTAAATTGGTGAAATCAGGACGATCCTTTTACTTTAAATTATCTTCCAGCTTTGTGTATCAATCGTTTTTCTGGAAGGTACTACAACGAATTCAGAGCCTCAAGCTAGAATGAACCACAAATAATGATCATCCTAACATTTTTTAAAGGCCTCCTTAAAACCAAGGGAGAAGTATGTCCAAAAGTGGCCATTTTTTAGTGCTACTAACTGTACCTCATGATAATTATCATAATCACACCCTATTTTTAAATAACACAACAGAAAAATGCTTGGCTTCGATGTCAAATCAAGCTTTTATTTGGATGTATGAATAATTTAGGTTTTAACCTTGACTGGGACGATGTAAATAGGAATGAAAATGTCCCGTTTATGAACTTGGATTTGTATATAAATGAAAGGTATGAGTGCCTAGTGGGGCATGGAAATGGAGTTAACGGACATCAATGCTATAAATTTCATATAACACCACCCCTTCCAGACGATTTAACGGGATTAACTTTTATTTTTAAAGAGTTTAGCAATCATCTAAAAGAAGTGGAAACAGGGTTAAATATTACCTTTGATTTTTAGGAGGAGAGGACGATTACATCATTTAAAGGACAAAAAAAGCTCTATGATGAAAAATTAACTGCAATGGATGAAACTATTTGTGCATTCTTAAAACAGCGGATAGATTACACTAAAAATAGTCATCTGGTACCTCCTCTAGAAAACATTACAGAATGGGAAAAAACGTATAATCTCCCAGCAGAACTGCTAAAGACGATATTCTCTGATTTAGAATTGACTCGATACAAACCCCCAATGGAACCAGAAAGTTTCAGAAAACATATTCTTGTATTAAAGTGCGTGTTCAAAAAGGAGGATAAAAAGGACCGAGAAGTTCGAGGCGGTTTAGCTTTGAGCATCGGAACGTATGGTGTAAATACGTGAGAAGCGGAGAAGCAAACCAACGAAGAAATTCGATGTGTCATTTTTACCGGACTTTTTGAACAACCTCTTAAAGTCGAAGGAAGTAAATCATTTTATATACACGGTTAGCTTCGTTAGGCAGTATTCCAATGCTAGTGTTCTGCATGTAACAGTAGATTGGGATTCGACAACGAATCGAAAGCATCCCCCCTTATTAGAATTATATCTTGGAGAGGCTTATCATTGCAGATCATCAGGAGGTGGAGGAACGGAAGGTCATGTTGCTCATGAGTTTATTATAACTCCAACGTTGCCTGACGATCTTTCGAAATTACAGTTACACTTTTATCATGAGGATGAAAACGATAATCAAGAAAACAGCACAGAGTTTGTTATTTTAGTAGATTAGCAGAGGAAATATAAACTTATTCCTCTATTGAATTTCTTAGAGGATTTTTTTGAAAAAGATACAGCAAAAAAATGAAACAATAGAGGAAGTTGAATCGTTTCATAATAAGAAGGAGTTTGAAAGAAAGGTTTGAGAAAAAGTTAGAATGAAATTATTACTGAAGTTTATATTATCTATCTTATTATGTTTGTATCTTGTCATTTTGACAAAACTTATTCTATTTAAACATGGTGATTTTACCTATATCATGGAGCAATTTAAAGGGAATCATCAATACTATTGGCAAACACATAATTTTATTCCTTTTAAAACGATTGGTTTTTATTTGTTTATGGGGGATATTAATACGAATATCCGTATGGATAATCTGATTGGCAATATTATTGGTTTTGTTCCATTCGGTTTTATATTGCCGCTATTATCTCGAAAAATGACAAATCTTAAATCCATCGCAATAGCTACCTTTTGTTTAAGTTTTACTTATGAAATTTTTCAACTTGTGTTTTCTCTGGGGAGTTTTGATGTAGATGATTTAATCTTAAATACATTAGGAGGAATAGTAGGGTATTTTCCTGTTAAGATTTTGTGTCAGATTATTTATTTGAAAAAACAGAGGCTCAAGCATAGCGATAAATTAAATGTCTAGCTTCCATTAGAAGCAGGCATTTTTTTATTGTCTACCTTGAAAAAAATGGTTCTTTACGCTCTCAAATAGTCCGCAGTCAGAATACACTTCGCTTTCCATGGGGCGGGCGCCGATCCTCCTCGGAGCTTTGCTCCTGTGGGTCTCGCCTGTCCCGCAAATCCCATAGGAGTCTTCGTGTATTCTGACTGCTCCCTGCTTAAGAAAATTGCTTCATTTCATGTGCTATGGTGTAAATTTATTAGCATGGGTGTCTCTACCAAGAAATTATAAAAAAAATGGGATGTGGATAACATGGCGGTTGTGTCTGTATCCAGTGCCAGCATATAGTTCTAATAAAATGTTCAAGACATTTGTGCTTCTTTTCAGCGGAAAAATCACAATAATAACACAGAAAAAAAGGGATTCTCACAGATTAGTAGTATATTAATGAAGAATAACAGCTGGTGGTGAATAATACATATGAATGTAAAAAATAAAACCTTTTATCTTATCCGCCATTGTGAGGCGGAAGGTCAAGATGCTAGTGCAGAATTAACGAAGACAGGTATACAGCAAGCAAAAAAGGTAGCGGATTTTTTCAGCAACAAAAAAATAGATCTTATCATTGCTAGTCCTTACCAACGAGCTATTCAATCGATTTTGCCTTTAGCACAACAATTAGGGTATACGATTAATACCGATAAACGATTAAAAGAAAGAATATTCTTAGAGAGCAGAGGAAAAGTATTATTTTCTAAAATTTTAAGCTGATCGAAAACGTTTGTATTTCGAGGCGAGAAGCCTTGGGAGGAGCGGAGTTACCTTTATTGGGTAATGAGCATCCGAGTGAGGCGAACAACGAAGAAATCGAGCGTTTGTCGACAGCTTGATCAGATCATGTGCTTCCCCACATCCTGATTGGCTTCAAATGCTCGAGAAAACATTTATAGATTTAGAACGTAAATATCAAGGCGGCGAATCTAGTAAAGAAGCGATGAAGCGGGGGGTTCGGTTATAGAGGAATGCCTTCACCGACAGGCAGAAAATATAGTGATAGTCACACATGGAAATTTATTGGCATTATTATTAAATTACTTTGATGCTGATTTTGGCTTTACCCAATGGAAAGAGCTATCCAATCCAGATATATTTGAAATAACTTTTCTAGAGAAAAAGGTTTCCATTAAACGGATTTGGAGAACAAATGAATAAGAAGTATTTATAATTTGGCAATATAGACGATGTGACAAGGAGGGAGCCTTCTTGAAAATCATCAAAAAAATGTGTGGTTTATATTACGAGGATGATGAAGGCAGGCAAACACAGATTTTGGTTCTTGAACACTCGATCAAAGAAGTAGGCATACAAATTCCAAAAGGTACGGTAGAGAAAAATGAAACACTTTATTCGAGAAGTGGAAGAGGAAACAGGGTTAAAGAATATAAAAGTAGAAAACTTACTGGCACATAATGATTTGGAATACAAAAAAGGAATCATTCATCATCGCTTTTTTAATCAATTAAACGTGGTGGAGGACAGAGATATATGGGAGCATCATCCTACGGGCGGGGGATCCGAGAACGTTTTCTGAATTCCTTTTTTTGGCGTAATCAAAAGACAGGATCAAATGAAACTGCCTGTTGAACCAAAAGGATTTATAAAACATATTCCTGTTTTAAAAGCAGCTGAAAGAAAGGAAAGGATATATTCCATTACGCATATTTTAAAATACAAAATGTAAGTATTTTGTATTTTAACCATGACCGGGACGATGTAAATAGGGATTGGATGAAAATGTTCCGTTTATGAACTTGGATTTGTATATAAATGAAAGGTATGAGTACCTAGTGGTGCATGGAAATGGGGTTAACGGACATCAATATGTTATAATTTTCGTATAACGCTGCCTCTTCCAGACGATTTAACAGAATTAACCTTACTTTAAAGAATGTAGCAAGTATCTAAAAGAAGGGAAAACAGGGTCGAATAGTACCTTTGATTTTTAGAAAGATAGGCGGATTACATATTGGTATGGTATCAGCTGTTTTTTATGCTGTCATAATTCCTGCAATCTGTGCAACTGGAAGGGAATTTCTTTTCTGAATGGCTTTACATCATTTTTTCTGATTATTTAATATATTCAAAAATTCTTGATGGTAGTTTATATTGGTAAATGCTTTTTCTTTTTCTGAAAAATCTATCCTTTTTACATTGATATTATTTAGTAATACGTGCATTTTTTTTTCACCACTTAAAAGTAGATATTCAAATTTTTTAAGAATCCTACGATGATAAAGTGCCATAAGTGGCTGGGCTTTATTGGATTGGTAGGGAACAATGGCATCATAATGGTTATCGTATTTATCTATTTTCCCTAGTAACTCATGGACAAAAGCGGATGAGACAAATGGGATATCGCATGATAAAACAAAAAACCAATCGACATCTGGTATGGTTAATGCAACATTGTGAATTGCTGATAAAGGACCTTGATAGGTTTCCTGTTCAATAAAAAAATCAGTATGATCAATTTGTGGAAATGTATAGAGTAAATCAAGATTTGTAGAAATAATAACGGGAAAAATGGAATTATCTTTTAAGGCATCCACGCTATGCTGATAAAAATATTTGCTTTTATACATTTCAAACATTTTGGGTTTACCGTATCTCGATGATTTTCCGCCGGCTAAAATGATTCCTGCAATTTTCATATTCTATTTAATTCCTCGGTAAAATACGTGAATAGTGGGAGTGTAAATTTATTCTGGCTAAATATATTTCTAATTTTCTTACCCCTTAGGTCATTTTCAAATGTTCTTGTGTTACTAGTGGTATTAAATGAAATGAATTGATGCACTATTTTTAAACACACTCCTTAAATAGATTATTATTAGCTACAAAAAAGCCTATAGTTTTCTTTTACGATAAAGAATTTTTTTTGAAATTACAAGATATAAACACATTATGGAGAATTATGGTATAAATGTGCAGTGATAATTGTTATCCATTAGTGTGCCTTATAGAATGTTCTAAATGAATGGATAATTAATGATGAAATGGTTCATTGACTCAAAAGTTAGAGAGGCTGGTAGATATGTTAGAAAAAAGAGTGCCGATTAAGGTAGAGGATGCCATTGCAAAAGTAATGAAATTTGCTAACTTACAATTAAAATGGAAAGAAATGGTTTCGATTGAAAATGCTTATAACAGATTTTTAGCTGAAGATTTAACAGCTACTCATGATGTGCCATCTTTTGACAGATCACCTTATGATGGGTTTGCAATAAGAGCGGAGGATACTAATAAGGCGGACCATCATCACCCAATTAGGTTTGAAGTAATTGGTGAAATTGGTGCAGGAAATGTTTTTAATCAATCAGTGGATTCATTTCAAGCTGTTCGTATTATGACAGGTGCTCAAATACCTAAGGGCTGCAATGCGATAATCATGTTAGAACTAGTACGAGAAGTTAAAACGGGTACAAAAAAATATATAGAAATTAAGAGAGTTTTAAATAAAGGAGACAATATTTCCTACAAAGGTGAAGATATAAAGAAAGAAGAGATACTTGTAAGGAAAGGAACATGCATTAACCCAGGAATTATAGCGTTATTGGCGACATTTGGATACAGTGAGGTGCCTGTATCGAAAAAACCTGTTATTGGGGTATTGGCAACAGGAAGTGAGCTACTGAATATAAATGAACCATTACAAGAAGGGAAAGTAAGAAATAGCAATACGTATATGCTTCTTGCTCAAATAAAAAGAGCTGGAGGAGAGGCAAGATATTTTGGAGAAATTAGTGATAATTTTGAGATGTGTTTTTTAGAAGTACAGAAAGCTTTAAGACATGTCGATGTTCTAATCACAACAGGTGGAGTATCGGTAGGAGACTATGATTACTTACCCGAAATATACGAGAAATTGGAAGCGGAAGTTCTTTTTAATAAAATTGCGATGCGTCCGGGCAGTATAACAACCGTATCACAACTGCAGGGAAAGCTATTAGTTGGATTATCAGGTAATCCCTCAGCATGTTATGTAGGCTTTGAGATACTTGTCCGTCCAGTTATTCAGTCGATATTATTTAAGGAAAAACCGCATTTAAAGAAAGTGAAAGCCCTACTAAACAATAACTATTTAAAGTCGAATCCCTTTACTCGTTTTATACGAGGAAATATTACTCATGATAAAAGCACTCTACTCGTTTCACCCTCAGGATTTGACAAATCAAACTCTATATCATCTTTAATAGATGCAAATGGCATTATTATTTTACCAGGTGGGACAAGAGGTTACAAAAAAGGCATGGAAGTGGACGTACTGCTTTTGGAAGATAACCACGGTAGTGAGTGGCCATGGTCTGATATTGTTCCTCATTACAAGTAGTGTGCAAATGGAATTAAGGCTGCTTTGACAAAGTGAAATTAGTCAAAGCATGCTAATAACTAGCACTTAGTAAAGAGCTCGAAAAATAATTTGAAATTGATATACTACTTTTTTACATAACCTTTACATATATTTTTTTATTTATAAACACCATGCAACAAAATTCGTACCAGGGCACATGAAAAGAAGGAGTTTTCTTAAATTTATAAGCAGGGAGCAGGCAGAATACACGAAGGCACCCGTAGGAATGCGAGAAAGACGAGACCCCGAAGCATAGCGAGGAGGATTAAGCGTAGCTCACAGGAAAGCGAAGTTTATTCCAACTGCTGGAACCATCTCTTCAGAGTAGCCTTATAATTAAATCCTGCAAAATACATTTTTCATTCTGCCCGTATCCTAAATAGTTTTTTTAAAATTCCCTTCTACTAGGTAGATCACTTAAGTTAAAAAAGAATACAATAACTAGTTGAAAGAGAGGTTTTCGGTTTGCCCAATCCTTGTATTATCCAGATAGTAGGTTACAAAAATTCAGGTAAAACACATTTGATTTGTCGACTGATAAAAGAGCTACGTTCTTACGGCTATAGAATAGGTACAATAAAACATGACGCCCATGGGTTTGAAATAGATCATGAAGGTCGAGATACGTGGAAGCATTATCAATCAGGAGCAGAGATAGTAGCCATTACTTCCAGTGCAAAGACAGCATTAATTCGACGAAATACAGTAGCTTTGCATGATCTGGTTAAAACAATGGAAGGACTTGATATAATTTTAGTGGAGGGTTTTAAAACAGAGAATTATACCAAAATTGTGATGCTTCGGGAAGAAGAAGATCTTGAACTTTTGCCGAAAATAAAAGACATTCTCCTTGTAGCAGCTTGGATTCCATATAACAAGAATGAGAACATGCTGATAGTTGATGTATCAGATACACAGAAAATCACCAAAATTGTGTTGGAATATTATCAAACTTTCAGAAAAAACTAGAATCAAACGTTTTTTTGATAGTAAATAATGTGAAATTTGACTATTACAGACTTTCCGAACGGGAAAGCCCATTACGGTGCGATAGCACCCCCTTTAGGGGTGGGATGAGAGTGAGGTCAGATACGGAGTGCCACTAAAACCGAAAG
>JBDNRM010000055.1:0-21333 GCA_047718615.1 Bacillus sp. (in: firmicutes)
GCGTGGCGTTTCTTAGACGTGACACGTTTTTTTTCGTGGTTTGTATCTTTTATTCCTCCTTTCTATATTTTTTTACTTGTTTCTCTCGTTTATTCCGCGTTTCTCCCTTTTTTCCCGCGTTCCTCGAGTTTTTTCCGCGTTTCTCCCAGTTATTCCGCGTTCCCCACGTTTTTTCCTTAATACTCTAATTTAGTCTTCCTTCGCCTAGTTCCCCACATTCATCTTAACAGTCAAAAAACCTGCCTCTTTTCAAATAAAAGACAGGTTTTATTTAAAGATTTTTATACATTTTTTCCACAGCAGTTTTTATACTTTTGGCCACTGCCGCAGAAACAAGGAGCGTTTCGGCCTACGTCCATTTTTTTAGTTACTGGTCTTTTCTTTGGTTTCTTTTCGCCTTCTTCTTTAGGATTAACCGCTTGTCCTTTGATTACTTCTTCCCTTTGTAAGTTGTTGCGAATTTCAGCTTTCATAATATATTTCGCCACATCTTCTTCGATAGAAATAACCATTTGCTCAAACATCGCAAATCCTTCCCCTTGATACTCACGAAGCGGATCGATTTGACCATATGCACGTAAATGAATTCCTTGGCGAAGTTGATCCATTGCATCAATATGATCAATCCATTTACTGTCCACTGCACGTAGCACAATAACTTTTTCAAATTCGCGCATTTGCTCAGACGATAATTGTTCTTCTTTTTCATCATAGCTTTTAATTACTTTTGCAAAAATGATGTCGACAATTTCTTCACCGTCTTTGCCACGAAGTTCACTTAATTCCAATTCCCCTTCATGAAGAAGATTGCCATATGCATAATCAATAACTGCCTGTATATTCCATGTTTCCTGATCTTCATGATCGGGAGTATGTGCTAACACATTGCGTTCTAATGAAGATTTAATCATGCCTTCCACAATGGAACGTAAATTGTCAGAAGTTAATACCTCATTACGCTGTTTATAGATAATTTCCCGTTGTTGACGAAGTACATCATCATATTGTAAAAGCTGTTTCCGTGAATCAAAGTTATTTCCTTCCACGCGTTTTTGCGCAGATTCTACTGCACGGGAAACCATTTTGCTTTGAATAGGCTGCGTATCGTCCATGCCTAATTTTGTCATCATATTTTTCATGTTGTCAGAACCGAATCTGCGCATTAATTCATCTTCCATAGAAAGATAAAATTGTGTCACACCGGGATCCCCTTGACGTCCAGAACGTCCACGAAGCTGGTTATCAATACGTCTACTTTCATGACGCTCTGTACCAATAACAGATAAACCGCCAACCTCTTTAATGCCTACACCTAATTTGATATCAGTACCACGACCAGCCATATTTGTGGCAATTGTGACAGCACCCTTTTCACCAGCATTAGCGATAATTTCCGCTTCACGTTCATGGTTTTTCGCATTCAAAATATTATGGGGAATGCCTTTTTTTGAAAGATATTTTGAAATAATTTCGGATGTTTCAATCGCCACTGTACCAACAAGAACAGGCTGTCCTTTTTTATGACGTTCTGCTATGTCTTCCACTACTGCTTTAAATTTCCCATCCATGCTCGCATAAATCAAATCAGCACGGTCATCACGAACGATATCACGATTTGTTGGGATAACCACAACATTCATATTGTAAATATTACGGAATTCTTCTTCCTCTGTTTTAGCCGTACCTGTCATACCAGCAAGTTTTTCGTACATGCGGAAGTAGTTTTGGAATGTAATCGTTGCAAGCGTCATGCTTTCATTTTGAATTTCTAAGTTTTCTTTTGCTTCAATAGCTTGATGAAGCCCGTCACTATAGCGGCGACCTTTCATTAAACGACCTGTAAACTGGTCAACAATCACAATTTCGCCATCTTGCACTACATAATCTACATCATTATGCATGCTGGCATGGGCTTTTAATGCCTGGGAAATATGATGATTAATCGCAACATTTGTAACATCAAACAAGTTTTCAATTTGGAAAACACGTTCTGCCTTTGACATACCCTCTTCAGTCAGCTGAACACCTTTTGTTTTTTCATCATAAATATAGTCTTTTTCTGGTTTTAAACTGCTTACGAATGTATTGGCACGCACATATAATTGCGTTGATTTTTGTGCAGAACCAGAAATAATTAATGGTGTACGCGCTTCATCAATTAAAATTGAATCGACTTCATCAATAACAGCATAATACAACGGTCTTTGTACTTTTTGATCATTATAAAGAACCATGTTATCACGCAGATAATCGAAACCAAGTTCATTATTCGTACCATACGTAATATCAGCACTATAAGCAGCTTGTTTTTCTTCTTTTGATAAGGAGTTTAAGTTCAACCCAACTGTTAATCCAAGGAATTCGTAAAGCACACCCATTTCAGCTGCATCACGTGTAGCCAAATATTCATTGACTGTTACAACATGTACGCCTTTTCCAGAAAGTGCATTTAAATAAACTGGCATAGTTGCAGTTAATGTTTTCCCTTCCCCTGTTTTCATCTCGGAAATATTTCCTTCGTGAAGGGAAGCACCACCCATTAGCTGAACATGGTAAGGATATAGACCAAGAACACGTTTTGCGCCTTCACGTACAACAGCAAAAGCTTCTACAAGCAGCTCGTCTAATGTTTCTCCTTTTTGATAGCGCGCTTTAAACTCTTCTGTTTTCGCCTTTAATTGTTCATCAGATAAAGCTGCTGTCTCATCAGCAAGCAGTTCCACCTTGTCCGCAATTTTAACTAATTTCTTCAAATCGCGCTTATTTTGATCAAACACTTTATTTAAAATTCCAAGCATTAAAAAACGCTCCTTTATTTATATGGTTATAGTTAGGAAGAAACTCAACACTAACAGGTTATTTTTTACCGATTCTTTCGCCTTGTTAGCATAGTTATCCTTCATTAAAATCACATGAAAAAAATTTGTCTCTTCTGTTAATGAAACATAATAGGCACTTTTCATTTAGATTGTTATTAACTGAATAGAAAGCAGCCTAACAATATTATTTTTCTATATTAGTTTGGAAGATAATTCACCAATATATCATTCGTCATTTTCCAATTAAATAATTTCCTAATCTAATCTATCTTACCATTTCCATACTAGAGTGACAACTTATGTACTAGTTAGCGTGGCGACATTTTTTCTATTATACACTTATTTCCGCCATATTTATTAAATTTTCAGAACAAAAAAATCGCAGGACCATTAGCCCTGCGATTTGCAATTTGTTATTTTGCTTCAATTAAACCATATTTCCCGTCTTTTCGTTTATACACAATATTGGTGGAATTTGTTTCCGCATCTGTGTAAACAAAAAAGTTATGTCCAAGCATATCCATTTGCAAGATTGCCTCTTCACTGTCCATTGGCTTTAAATTAAAGCGTTTTTGGCGGACAATTTCGAACTCACCTTCATCTTCTTCTACGGCAGTTGCAGTGCTTGTTTCCAATGCTCCAAACAATTCTGTCACACTGCCTTTTTCACGGTATTTACGATTTACTTTTGTTTTATGTTTTCTAATTTGTCTATCTAATTTATCGACTATTAAATCAATCGCAGCATACATGTCCACATGATCTTCCTCTGCACGCAGCACCAATTGACTCATCGGGATTGTTACTTCGACTTTTGATGTTTTATCATTATACGTTTTTAAATTGACCATCACATTTGCATCTGGTGTTTCGGAAAAATAACGCTCTAGTTTAGAAATTTTCTTTTCTACATATTCTCTAATCGCTGGAGTTACCTCAATGTTTTCTCCTCTAATGTTGAAGTTCATATAGTTACTCCTCCTTTATATTTTCCAGTGCAAGTCTTATATTCCCAAATAAATATCGTAAATATTCTTCAAAGGAATTTTTTTGACTATACTATCTATTTCTAGTCTACCCCGTCCATTTCCTGCTAAAACTTTTAGAAATTTCGACAAATTTGTGAAAAATAAGTGATTTTTAAAATAATTACGCAAAGTTCGCAACAATAAATTCCTTTTTATACCTTGAGACGACCTAGTTTAGATTATTTTAAAAATAAAGCTACAGCTTTCCCCGAAGCATGAAATCAGCCAATGAGAACCAACTCAACCCAAGCCTACTTTTCGAATACACATCCATCCAAACAAAATTTGCAACATGAAGGCAAAAAATAAGCAATTTTATTAAGTTCGTTGATAGGTATTGAAACAAAGAGCAGCCAGCATACACGAAGACTCCCGCGGGAATGCGAGAAAGACGAGACCCCGCAGCGTAGCGAGGAGGCTCGGCACTCGCCCGCAGGAAAGCGAAGTGTATGCAGGCTGCGGACTAATTGAGAGAGCCAAATCCTTTTTTCAGGGTAGACAACCATGAAACTAATTTTGCTACATGGCGCATGAAAAGAAGCAGCTTTCCATTTCGTTTTATACTCTAAGTTTGAAACAGGAAGCAGCCGGAATACACGAAGACTCCTATGGGAATTGCGGGACAGGCGAGACCCCACAGGAGCATGCTCCGAGGAGGCTCGCCGCCCGCCCCATGGAAAGCGAAGTGTATGCAGGCTGCGGCCCCATTGAGAGAGCTACAACAACAGATGCCTTAAAAACACACAACCATAATGTATACGCCACCAATAAAAATAAAAAAACTAATCACTCGAAAAAAATTTAGGTTTCATTTAGAAAATAAACGGCTATAAATACATCAAGATACTCAACTTGTGAAAATGGGAAAAGAAAGACAGCTCGTTTGTTATTTGTAGAAACCTCTACATATCAAACCGAACCACTACAACCATATTGTAAGGTCGATTACCTACATTATGGCTGCTTTAAACCAGTTACATGAAAAACCTTTCGACAAATTATCTATTAAACATCTCAATTCAGCGAATAAAAGACGATTAACGTTTAATTCAGTGCAGGATTTTGTCGATGTTTAGCTAAATTACTCTAAATCTTTTCATTATTTAAACAAGTAAAGTCTGCTACAATAATTTCAATTGAACAAGATATCAACGAAGAAAGAGGAGAACACCATGAAAGAATTACTTCGATTAACAGATCACCAAGAAAATCTAGAGAAAACGCTAGAACATAAAGAAGAAGAGGAATACTACTATAAGCTTTGGGAAGACGATCGGTTATAGTAACTATACATGCATTTAAAGAAAACGCATACAGGAGGGAAATTCATTTGAAGAAACAATGTGTTGCAATGCTTTTAGCTGGTGGAAGAGGGACAAGACTTAGAAAATTGACAGAACAGCTGGCTAAACCTGCTGTACCATTTGGCGGTAAATACCGCATCATTGATTTTACTTTAAGTAATTGCCGCAATTCAGGAATTGATACTGTTGGCGTTTTAACACAATACCAGCCACATATTTTACAAAATTATATTGGCGACGGAAAAGATTGGGATTTAGACAGTAGACAAGGCGGCTTAAGTATCCTACCTCCTTATCAATGCGGAAATGAAGAACGCTGGTATAATGGCACGGCACATGCCATTTACCAAAATACTGCTTTTATTGAACAGTATGATCCTGAATATGTACTTGTGATTTCTGGTGATCATATTTATAAAATGGATTATGATAAAATGCTTCAACAGCATATAAAAACAGGAGCCGAAGCCACCATCTCTGTAACAGAGGTACCTTGGGCTGAAGCAAGCAGATTTGGAATCATGAATACAGATGGTCAGCAAAATCGAATTATTGATTTTGAAGAAAAACCTGCCAAGCCTCTCTCCAATAAAGCTTCCATGGGTGTATATATCTTTAATTGGAAAACATTAAAAGCTTACTTAGATAAAGAAGAAAAAAATGAATTGTCCTCGAAGGATTTTGGCAAAGATATCATTCCTGCCATGCTAAACGACAATCTTAAACTATTCGCCTACAACTTTAAAGGCTATTGGAAAGATGTCGGTACAGTTGATAGTTTCTGGGAAGCAAATTTGGATTTATTAAATAAAGAAAGCAATATTTTCTTAAATGATAAAAAGTGGAACATCTTCACTGATGAACAATCCTACCCTCCTTCGTTTCTTGATGAAACCGCTAACGTTAATCATTCCTTAATAAGTGAAGGCTGCGAGGTCTATGGAACGGTAGAAAACTCTGTTTTATTCAACGGAGTAACGATTGGAAAAGGAGCGATTATAAAAGACTCTGTGCTTCTTCCTGGTGCAGTAGTTAAAGAAAATGCAGTGGTTGAAAAAGCAGTTGTTGCTTGTAATGTAACCGTTAACGAGCATACTATTATTGCACCTGAAAACATAGCTTCAGATGTTATTTTAGTGGATGAAGACATAGTAGCTAAACAAACTCGTAATGCCATGTCAAAAGTGATTTGAACTTCGCTTATATATAAATGAGGAGGGCATCCGTGTCCTTCCTCTTGTTTTTTATAAAAAATGAAAGCTGCTGCCTGCTTCTGTTAGCTTTCATGTAATATGGATGATGGATAGAATTCGGATTTTCCACATCATTTTGTTCTTTATATCATTCCTTTACACGAAAAAATGCACAAGAGATTCGTATTTGAAATCTCTCGTGCATTTTTTCTTTGCTTTAGTATTCTATTAATTACGCCGATCATAAAATACGCCATCTGTCTGCAGGGACTGATATGGATTCACATATTTTTGATTGGATGCTTTTTTTATTTTCAGCTTTTTCAATTCCTGCTGTATATTGTTTTTTTCCTCATTCATAAGCTGTAGCAGCTCTTCATCTTGCTGTAACAATGCTTTTCCAAGCTGCTTCTCTCTTCCCGTTTGTGGAGGGGATAGCAAGGTCAAACAAGCTTGTCTTTGATTCAGCAACTCTTCTACTTTGGGAATAAACTCCTCTTTATCAGTGTCTTCCTTCAATACTCGAATTAAACTTGCCGTAATCGTATAACATTGCTTTATTGCTTCCATTAAATCTGACCGCCTTGACCATATTGCTTTTGACGATTAAGCTGGACTGCCTCTTTCCAAGTATCACGGAATTCCGTAATTAATAGTTCTACTTCTTCTAAAATGCTGCGATTGCTTTCAATATTTGCCCTCATTAACTGACGGTTCATATAGTCATAAAGAGCCATCATGTTTTTAGAAACAGGAATATCCATATTTAATGTTACCATTAATTCCTGGATAATATTTTGTGTTTTTTGGATATTAACATTTCTTACCTCTATATTCTTTTCATCGATTGCTTTTTTTGCCAAGTGAATAAATTTTAAGCAACCGTTATAAAGCATTAATGTTAGATCCCCTGGCGATGCAGTAGTAACAGCGTTTTGCTGATACGATTGATATGGATTGGAAGTTGCCATGTTTTTAAAACTCCTTTATTACGAACTAAACATATTGGTTAAATAAGTTGATTGACTATTTGCTTTGCTTATTGCTGTTTCCATCGCAGTAAACTTAGTATAATAGCGGTTCTCTGTTGTTTTTAATTTATCTTCATAACGAGTAATTTGGTCTGCATAATTATTTAGCAGCTTGCCAATCGTAAATGTATTATTAACACTTGATGCCCCGCCTGCTTTTGCCTTGATATCATTCATCGCCGTTTTTAAACTGGCACGAAGACGCTGGGCAATTCCTTGCTCAGATGAAGTAGCAGCTCCGCTTTTTTGAAAAAGTTCATAGATGCCATTTGGATTTTCAGAGATAGCAGCACGCAGTTTATCTTCATCGATGGTTAATTTTCCGCCATCCAAGTAATTGCTTGTTGTGGTAATTCCAATTTGCGAAAGCTGTGTAAATCCAGTAGATCCGGAAACTGGACCGCTTATATTGCCTCTCATTTTCGTCAAAATTCCAGATAAGATAGAATCATTGCGAAGAGTTCCGCTTTTCGCCTTTTCTTCCCAAAGCTTAATGTCATCCTCTTCCATATCCTTCTTTTGTGCTGTTGTAAGCGGAGCATAATCACGATACTTTGATTCACCAGTTTTGGTTTTTATTTTATCAATCACTTCATTATATTTATCAACAAACTTAACAATCGTATCCATAATTCCATCAACATCCGCTGTTGAAGAAAATGTGACAGGAGTGGATGTTACCTGTTTTGCTGTAAATTCCACTCCATTAATTTGGAAGGTATTAGAAGAACGAGTGATGTCCATACCGTTATAGGTAAGTTCAGCGTTGGTTCCTTGTGTTCCAGCATTATAAGACACTGCAAGCTTATTATTACTATTTACTTTTAAGATATTGTTAAAAAACTTCTCTCCCGATGCTCCATCATCTGATAAGACAATTTCTGAACCATTCTCAATATCCCCTGTGTTTTTAGCAGTAAAGGATATCTTTTTAGAATTAGCATCATAAAATGCTGTTACACCAGAATCTTTATTAATTTTAGCGATTACACTATCTAAAGTATCATTAGCTGTGATTTTCAATTCAAACGGCTTTTCCTGCATTTTCCCATCTTTTGCAATCGCACTGATTTTAATTGTTTGTTCTCCTATATTTAGCTTATCCGATGAATTAGTAATAGCCGTTTCAGCTGTACTAAACATCGTCGCAGCCGTAGCCAACTTATTCACTTGAAGAGACCCGGTAAAATCAATCGTCGAATTAATGTTTTTAATCGAAACAGCATTCGGGTCAGAAACATTGACCGCTTTTTTTATATAACTTGCCTGTCTTGAAACACCGTTGGAAATCTGCTGATCCAATTCAAGCAGCATGGAATTCATCGTACGGTAGTCATCTCTTTGCCATTCTGTGTAAGTTTTCTTTTGTGTAATTTTGTCTAATGGTTTTCGTTCGGCCTGCATTAGCTGTTCTACCATGGAATCAATGTCCATGCCGCTCGCTAGCCCGCTTATTCTAGTAACCAAAATCCACTCACCTCTTTATGCCTTTTTATCCACTACTAAACCGACAAACTCGGTCATCGCAGCATACATATCTAAGAATTTTTTTGATGGGATTTCCTTGACCACTTCATCGGTCACATCATCCACAATTGTGACATAGTATTCATTTAACTTTTCATGCAGCTGAAATTTCACCGAAGTATGAGATGGCTCCATAAATTCATTCATGCCTTGCACGATGTCATTCAGCTTCTTTCCATTCATTTGAGTTCCAGAATCAGCTTCTTCCTTTTGAAGAGTCTCATCCGGATGATTTGTTTTTTCTATGTTTGTATTTGTCATAATTGGATTATGTTCCATTTGTCTAGATGCAGTAAATATCGGTTGGGAAACAACTTTTTCAATCATTTTACATCCCCCTGTAATTAACAACTAGAATTTCTATAGATTATATCGACAACTTTTCAAAAGATTAAAGAAAATTGTGGGAAATATCCATGATTTAAGAAGAAATAACTAGATGTCTTAGGGGAAAAGGACCTAGTTTTATTTTTTTGGTTTGGATAAAAATAAATCATTCGTTAGACTTCCCTCATGCAATTAGGAAAAAAACATTTCGACAAACTCTCTAAAATTACCTTTCCCTTTCACAAAAAACGCAAGATTACTAATAGTAACATCTATTATTCTGTCGATGTTTATCTAAATGACACTAACGATTTTCATTACGATAATTGGAATCATTTGTTAAAATTAAACCTTATTACAACAACGATTTTAGAGGAGGATTACCATGAAAGACTTAGCTTATTTAACAGAAGAGGAAAACATTGAAAAACGCCCAGATACGGAAGAAGAACATGAATATTTTTATAAATTATGGGAAGACGATCGCTTATAAACCATCCTTTTTAGGATATCTTCTCTTTGATTAACATGAACATTCCTTTTATAGATGAATTACATAACATTTTCTACATGCTCTTTTAAACTTCATCTCTATCAATCAATTTCTCTACAATTTCAATCTTTTTAAAAAATACTCTTGGACTTTCCATCCAGAGTATTTTTTTTGCCCGTTTCATTCTAATAATATATTTACAAATCTCCTTTTTATATGTTAACCTTTTTACTAAAATAGTTAACATATAAAAAGGAGATTTATGGAAAATTATTTTTGGATAGCAGGCACAGATACCAATATAGGAAAAACGCTCGTCACTACATACCTTATGCGCTATTTTCAATCAAAAGGGGCGTCCGTCATCCCTTACAAACCGATTCAAACAGGCATCATGATAGAAAATTCAACTCCATACTATGAGGACACAGCATGCTATCAATCTTTCAGCAAACAGCCTTTAGTAGAAAATCATATAAACACCTACTCTTTTAAAGAGGCTGCCTCTCCTCATTATGCGGCAAAGTTAGAAGGACGCGACATAAAAGAAGAGATTATTCTTCAGCATATTGACCAATTAAAAGATTCATATGATTATGTGCTGTGCGAGGGGGCAGGCGGATTATATGTTCCATTAAGCGATCAGCGCTCCTTTTATTTGCTTGATCTGATCAAGCAATCACAGCTTCCTGTCATCTTAACTGCGGGAACACAATTAGGAACGATCAACCACACCTTATTATCTGTGGAAGCATTAAAAAAGAATCATATTCCGATTGCCGGGATTGTATTTAATCGTTTTGAAGGCACTAATATAGAGAAGGACAACATAAAGACGATTCAACAGCATACAAACTTGCCTTCCCTTACCCTTCCTAAGTTAGAAAGCCCATCTGAATTAACACAAATTCAGATAGAGAACAGCGAATTTTTTGAAAGGATACAGAAACGATGACACTCCTTTCCGATTTACAAAAAAGAGATTTACAACATGTTTGGCATCCTTGCTCCCAGATGAAGGATTACGAAGATTTTCCTCCTATTGTTATTAAAAGGGGCAAAGGCATCTATCTATATGATGAAAAGGAAAAGCAGTATATAGATGCCGTTTCTTCTTGGTGGGTGAATTTATTTGGGCATTGTAATGAACGGATAAGCACAGCCTTAGCAGAACAAGCCTTTCAATTGGAGCATGCTATCTTTGCGAATTTCACTCATGAACCTGCCGTTTTGCTTGCAGAAAAACTAGCGAAACTTACACCGGATGGTTTAACAAAGGTATTTTTTGCGGATAACGGCTCTTCTGCCATTGAAGTGGCATTAAAAATGAGCTTCCAATATCACCAGCAAAAAAAGAAACATACTAAAAAACGGTTTCTAGCATTAACAGATGCTTATCATGGGGAAACACTTGGAGCACTCTCTGTTGGAGGAGTTGGTCTTTATAATGAAGTGTTTCGACCACTTCTGCTGGATACTATCCGAGCACAGGGTCCTGATTGCTTTCGTTGCTCCTTTAACGAAAAGCCGGCAAGCTGTCTTGCACCTTGCCTTTCAGCTGTTGAAGAAAAATTAAAAAAGCATCACGAAGAACTGACAGCCGTTATTATCGAACCATTAATTCAAGCAGCAGCCGGGATGAAAATGTATCCTCCCTCTTATTTAAAAAAATTAAAAGAACTATGTTTGCAGTATGATGTCCATCTGATTGCCGATGAAGTGGCCGTTGGATTTGGGCGGACAGGAACGATGTTTGCCTGTGAACAAGGAGGCATCACACCAGATTTTATGTGTTTGTCTAAAGGATTAACTGGCGGCTACTTGCCATTGTCAGTCGTTGTAACAACAGACGATGTGTATGATGCCTTTTACGATGATTATGGAAGCATGAAAGCATTTTTGCATTCCCATAGCTACACAGGCAATCCATTAGCATGCAGAGTAGCCCTTGAAGTATTGGCGATTTTTGAGGAGGAAAACTATCTAGAACAGATTCAGCAAAAAAGCAGGTATATGCATAAACTTGCCTCCACTGTTTTCACTCCCCAATCCTATGTTGGCGAGTACAGGCAAACAGGCATGGTTGGTGCGATTGAGTTAGTTAAAAACAAAGCAACAAAAGAGCCTTTTCCTAGTGAGGCTAGAGTTGGCTATCATATTTATCAAATTGCTCTCGAAAAGGGCTTGCTGCTGCGCCCCCTTGGAAATATTCTTTATTTTATGCCGCCATATGTGATCTCAAAAGAAGAAATCAACACGATGATTTCTATCGCAAATGAATCCATTCAGCAGTATTTTGAAACATCCGTTTTTTCAAAGGAGGTACTTTTACATGAATAGAAACACTACTATTTCATTGGCAGTTGTCTCGATGTTTGCAGCATTAACAGCCATTGGAGCATTTATCAAGATTCCTCTTCCCTATGTTCCATTTACATTGCAAGTTTTGTTTGTCTTTTTATCTGGTAGTTTATTAGGGAAAAAAAATGGAATGCAAAGTCAGCTTGTATATGTTTTTATCGGTCTTGTTGGGTTTCCCGTTTTTACACAAGGAGGAGGAATTGGCTATGTTCTGCAGCCAACATTCGGCTATTTAATCGGCTTTATTGCTGGTGCCTATGTTATCGGATGGATTATTGATCACATAGATCAGCCAAAAATCTATCAGTTTATTCTTGCCAATTTTGCTGGCCTTCTAGTTGTTTATGCGATTGGTGTTCCTTATCTTTACTTGGCGCTGAATAGCTGGATGGACATTCCAAGCAGCTGGACCCATGTCGTCATGATTGGCTTTGTATACAGCATTGCTGGCGATATTATTATTTCTGTTATTGCCGGCTTTTTAGCAGCAAGATTATACAAAGTGTTTTATCGTATTCGAAATACAAATAAAATCTATAAGCAAGAGGAGAGTATACTATGAATTGGTTACAGTTGGCACAAGAAGTGATTGACGGAAAAATAATAAGTGATCAAGAAGCACTCAGCATTCTTACATGCGACGACGATGAGTTATTGCCTTTATTACACGGTGCCTTTCAGATTCGCAAACATTATTATGGAAAAAAAGTAAAATTAAATATGATCATCAATGCAAAAAGCGGCTATTGTCCGGAAGACTGTGGATACTGTTCTCAATCTTCCAAATCCAGTGCGCCTATTGAAAAGTATCCGTTTATTTCAAAAGAAGAAATTTTAGCAGGAGCAAAAACCGCTTTTGAAAATAAAGTAGGTACCTACTGCATCGTGGCAAGCGGTCGCGGACCAACACGAAAAGACGTGAAAGTGGTTAGCGAGGCAGTTGAAGAAATCAAAGAAAAATATGGTCTGAAAGTATGTGCGTGTCTTGGTCTTTTAAAAGAAGAGTATGCAGCACAATTAAAGGGCGCAGGAGTAGATCGTTATAATCATAATGTAAATACATCTGAACGTCATCATGATTATATCACCACTTCTCACACGTACGATGATCGAGTGAATACAATTGAAACAGTGAAAAAACATGGCATTTCTCCATGCTCTGGAGCGATTATCGGCATGAAGGAAACAAAAGAAGATGTCATTGACATTGCCCGTTCCTTACATAAACTCGATGCCGATTCTATTCCTATCAACTTTCTGCATGCAATAGACGGAACGAAACTAGAGGGCGTTCACGAATTAAACCCGCGCTACTGCCTTAAAGTGCTGGCATTATTTCGCTACATCAACCCAACAAAAGAAATCCGTATATCAGGCGGCCGTGAAGTTAACTTAAAAAGTTTGCAGCCACTAGGTTTATATGCTGCCAACAGCATCTTCCTCGGAAACTATTTAACAACAGAAGGACAAGAAGCAAATCAAGATCACAAGCTAATTGAGGATTTAGGATTTGAAATTGAGTTGGTAAAGAAGCAGGAAGAAGAGGTTAGTTGTTAAAAGCTGTTTACATGTAGTGAATCCTTCTTTTGTTTTTGCGTTTCTAGTGCAAAAACAAAAGAAGGATTTTTTAATTGGTACTATTTTATTCTTTTTCTGGCTGAGTTTTAAACTACTTTATTTAAACACTTTCGAGAGGGATTATTTCAGCATTCTTGCTAATGATTGTTTTCATGATTTTCTGACAATCCAAGTAAATTTCATACCACTTCATAACTTTATCTAACTCTGTTTTCATCACACAAGATCCTTTAACATCTTTGTAAAATCATCTTCAGTGAGTGATTGAAAGCTACCTTTCAATCTCTTGTTTCGATAGATCCATCCTTTTTCTGAATGATGCAATACACTATAACGATTAAAAAGTGAATGAATATGCACTCTTCCACTAGCTCCAATAATGAATCGCCCTACCGGAACTACTTTGATGCTTTCTGTTCCAATAACCAACTCTAATGTAGGAACTTTGTAGCTTCCAAAATGTTCTTCTGTTAGTTCTATTTCCCCTTCAACAATATTAATTAACCCTTCTTTTTGCGATGGTGTAAGCCATCCTTTTATCCGCTCCATAAATGTTTTAACACCTTGAATTCATTTTATCTTCTCTTTATCCCAATCGACTTTCCCTTGGCTATACTCAGCCTTTTACTTTCTTAAAAAATCAGCTAAATCGTCTGACATAGCAATCATCACCTCATTTTTAATTTATACTTCATTACAGTTCATTTTTCAAAAGAAGAAACAATCATTCTACTTCAATATGCTATCAACCCACTTCTACCGGTTTCCCCTTCAAATTTTGAAGCAATAGAAAGCTATTGAACTCTTATTCTTGTAGTTAAGTAACAGAATACGTTAATAATACAAACGGAAAAATATGTAAAGTTCACTTTACAGTAAAGGTCACTTGACATATCATAATATAGGAGAAGTGTAAAACAATGGAAAATAAACTTAGGTATTTTCGAGAAAAGAACAATATCTCCCAAGAGACATTAGCCAAGGTTTTAACAGTAAGCAGGCAAACAGTTATTTCAATTGAAAAACAAAGATACAACCCTTCTCTTGAATTAGCCTTTTCAATAGCAAAATATTTTAATTGCAGAATTGAAGACATTTTTATTCCAAACAACGAAAGGAACGATCAATCATGAAGAAATTAAATATTATATTAGGTGTTTTGTTAATAGTAATGGGGGCATACTTCTTAATTGATAATGGTTCAAAAATGTTAGGTGTTATATTTTGTATTAGCGGAATTACTTCAGTTGTAACAGATATTTTATTTTCTGCTAATGAACCAAATGATGAAAGAAGACAAGCGATAAAACTTAGAAATGGACATATATCCTATTTATTTAGTATTATTTTTACCTTTATTATTTTATTACTCTTTAATTATGCTGTGATTAAAGACCCACTAAATGGATTTTTACTTATTTTAGCAGGAAATGTACTAGTCTTTCCTTTGACTCTCTTTTATTATAATAAAACCATGTAAAAAAAGAGCAGTTTAATAATAGCTGCTCTTTAATGTAGAAGTTACGTTGTATGCAAAATTAGAAAAGATACCATTTTAGATTCTATAAAGGAGACTATCATTGCTTTGAACAAATAAAAAAGCCGACTCCCATCCTAATCTAGAATGGAAATCAACTTCTTCTACAGCGGGTAGGGTATTAGTTAAACCTTAGGGGTGAATTCATACACTTTTGGCTGATTCATGTATTGTTTAAAGAAATCTGTTTCGATATTAAATAGATACGATAACAGACCCACTTCAAAATTTGTATGATTTATTAAATCTTGAATCGAACATAGCTTGTTTTCTACCAAAAATTTAAGGGCATGACGTATTTTCCCCGGTCTCATAATAACAAGTTCATTATCTAATGGCTCTTTGTTTCTAAACTGATATTTGTTTAATGAAGCATTAAAGTATCGATATTGCTGATAATCCATTTCCTTCAACGAATACGTTCTGTGCCCCATTGCCGCAATAGATACATGCCATTTTTTCTTTAAATCTATATACGATTTTGGATTAGATTTCCTTTGAATATGTTTTAAATCATAGAGGAACTTCTTTTTAGGCAGTAAAAAGCTAGAAGCGAAATAATTGGCTTCTTTTTCTACTTGGTCGAATTCTTTTTGTTCTAACTCAAATATATCGATGCGATGATGTAATAATAGGTGGCCTAATTCATGAGCTAAATCAAAATTTCTTCTCACAGAAGATTTTTTCCTATTACTAAGCATGATAAATGGTCTATCTTGGTTAGACCAGACGCTATATGCATCTACTTCAGTCCCTAATGACTTTTCGAAAATAAACGCACCGCTTTTTTCTAAAAGAAAAAGGAAATGGTCATTGCTTTCTTTATTTAAACCAATTAATTCTCTTGTTAACAAAGCAATTTGCTCAATGGTTTCTTCTCTTGCTATGCCATTCATTTCATTTTTATGTTGCAGCTCGATTGATTGATTTCTTATTTCCACCAAAAGGCTAGAGGGATAAGCAATCCACTTCTCCATAAAGTCGAGCATAAAATGAAGATATTCCAAATGAACACTTTCTGATTTAGCTTTTTTTCGACTACTGCGTTCTGTCGCTCTATACGCAATATTATTTTCACTTATTTGATTCTTAAGCCTATCTGGAGAATAAAAGAATTTAGCTTTTATCTGAAAGATATCCCTCATTTTATTGATCGTTTCTAACCCTGGGGTCGTGTAACCATTCTCATACTGCCATACTGCCTGCTCTGTTATTCCAAGATTATTTGCTAGTTCTTGTCTAGAAAAGCCATGAAGTATACGCATGTTGGTTAATTTTTCTCCAACAAACAACTTGGGTTCCTCCTTTAAAATTACTCATCTTGATTTGTACGCTTTTGGCTAGGAATAATAATTCCATAGTCTCCTGTCACTACTCTGCTTTCTGCTTCTAAATCACCTCTAACTGCAGATAAAGCTTCTTCATCATACTCTATACCCAAATTATCAATAAGCTGCGTCCAGTCCGCAACTTGATAAAAATGAGATAATGCTGGACTAGGAAGTGTTAAATGGATTTCAGAAATCATTTTTGCTTCATCGATTGCATATGTAACCACATAAAAGCGATTAAATTCTTTTTTAACTTTGTCTAATTCATTACATGCATCCTTTGTATCGACAAAAAATCCATCTTCAAATAAAGTAAAGCCTAATTGCTCTGAATTCTCGACTTGTCTAATTGGTTCTGGAAAATCCAAATTTTTATTTATTTCTGCTAACTGTGACAAATAGTTTTCTTCGTTTACATTTTCCTTTTTAGCTGATCGCACAATTGGTTCTAGTGCAGAACTATTTTTTATAATAAATAAAACTTTATGTTCCTTATTAATAAAACGTAAATATCCCCAAGTATATCCAGCTTTTGATAAAGTATAATCGATTCCTTCTCCACATACTTTCGAAACAGCATGTTCAATATGGTTCCCTTTCACCCAAGCATAGGCGCTGCTAATATTCATTTCTGCCTTCTTTTGCTTGCGTTCAGCTAGGTAACTGGTATATCCCTCTACAATGCCTTTTACAATATTTTGACTTAATGAATCTGAAAACTGATATCCTTTCACGAATTCATTCCCCATTTACTGTTATTTTATGTAGATGATACTATTTTATACTAACTCTCTATATTTTTAAATAAAAAGCGCAAATCGTATAAAAAAATTAAAGTAATAGCGTTATATTAGAAAATTTCTAAAATACCATTTTTATTTAAGGAACTTCTCTTAAACAATATTTAATGAATGGAGCACACTCGTATGCAGCTTGTTTTCAATATATTGGAAATATCATAAACGAAACACAAAGACCCTCCCCTTTAAAAAAGGGAGGGCTTATTCTGAAACGATTAAAAAACTCTGGTATTGTCTATCTATTAGACTTCCAATCAAAAACAAAATCCTCATCCGTCAATGGCTCTACTTTTGTTGCTTTTACATAGCCATTTCCTTTCACGGAGAAGAAATCATGATTTTTTGTGTCTGTCTTCATGCCGTTTTCCACAATCGGGTTGATTGGCTCTGACGGAAAGACAGGCTCAATTCCTAGATTCATGCAAGCTTTGTTCGCATTGTAGCGGATAAATTTATTCACTTCATCCACTAGGCCAATTTGCTTGTACAAATCCTGTGTATATTCTAGTTCATTTTCATAAAGAATGTTTAATAAATCTAATCTTTCACGAGCAGCTTTTTCCTGTTCCTCTGGTGTTAGCTTCGCAAATAGCTCTTGCGCAATAAGACCAACATATACGCCGTGAATGCTTTCGTCTCGGATTATCAAATTAATAATTTCTCCAGAAGCCGTTAGCTTTCCTTGTCCTGCCAAAAACAGCGGATAAAAGAACCCAGAATAGAACAAGAAGGACTCCAAATAGACAGAAGCAACGGTTGCCATATAAAGATCATAGTTAGTTACTTCCGGCTTAAACAGCTTTTGATAGTATTCGGAGATCCGTTTTCCCTTTAATTGCAATTGAGAATGATTGTGGACCCAATTAAATACTTCGTCAATCTCTTCATCTGTAGCTAATGTCGTGAAAATAGTAGAATAGGATTTAGCATGGATTTGTTCCATCATTCCCATAAAGGACAATACGCCTTTACGCTGCAGTCCCTCTACGTGCATGCCAATCAAAGGCATTCCTTCTCCACCTTGCTCTGTATCCAACAACGTCAAGCCACCTAGCACTTTTTTGTAGGTATCTTGCTCTTCTGGCGATAGTTCTCCCCATGTATTTTTATCAGCAGAAAGACTAATCTCTTCTGGAAGCCAGAACTGTCTAGTATTTTGCGTATAAAACATCTGTGTGAAATCATCTTCATGTTGATTCCAGTTAACAGCATACTTTGTCATGTCATTTCCCCCAGTAATTCAATAAGAAACCAGCGCAAGCGCCCTCGAACAGCTCTGAAGAAAAATGTTCACATGATTCAAAAAGCGTTTTTTTACTTTTAGAGGCATGGGGTTATTTTTCACAAGAGCTAGCTGCTTGCGCTAGACACTAATCTAAGTTAAAAAATTTTAAACTTTCTTATCTTTAAATAAAGAGGAGACATTGCTCCCCAATTTCTTCACCTATTAAACGGCACATGCGATACATTCGTCAATTGCTAAATTGCGAGTCCGTGTGTAGTAAAGTGATTTTAAACCTATTTCATTGGCATAAATATAGTATCGGGCTAACTCTTTCGTTGAAACATCTGAGTTTACATAAAGAATAGAAGATATTCCCTGATCTACATGCTCTTGTGCAGCTGCAATTAAATCCATGATCTTAAATTGGTTCATATCAAACGCAGATTTATAGAACCAGAAGTTCGTTTCATCCATATAAGGCATTGGATAATAGGTTGTAGAGTTTGCATACGTACGAGACTCTATTTGATTAACAACCGGCATAACAGACGCTGTCGCATTTTGGATATAACCAATCGATTGCGTCGGTGCAACAGCAAGGCGATACCCATTATATAACCCATACTTTTTCACTTGTTCCGCTAAGTTTGCCCAATCCTCACACGTCGGAATAGAAATCCCTTCGAACAATTGCTTTACCTTGTCTGTTTTCGGAGCAAAACTTACTTCTTTATACTTTTCAAAATAAGTTCCTTTTGCATACTCCGACTTTTCGAAGTCTTTGAACGTTTCTTCTTTTTCCTTTGCAATCAGCATGCTTTTTTCAATTGAATAGAAGTTCATCATCATAAAGAAAGTCGCCGTAAAGTCTCTTGCTTCATCTGATTCAAAACTGATTCTATTTTTCGCTAAATATCCATGAAGATTCATCGCACCTAATCCGACTGCATGAAGCTCTTCATTGGCTTTTTTAACAGATGGAGCATTTTTCACATCCGATATATCCGAGATAGTTGTTAATGCCTCAATACCAACATGGACAGAATCCCTAAAGACATCGCCAGGCTGCATCACATTTGGTATATTCAAAGAGCCTAAATTACAGTTAATATCACGGCGGATGATATCCTCTTGATCGTAATCATTGATTTCAGATGTTTCTTGAAGCTGGAATATCTCTGTACACAAATTACTCATTTTAATTTGGCCAATATCTTTAAGGGCATGCGCTCTATTTGAATTGGATTTATTCATAAAATACGGGTAACCTGATTCCAGCTGAATTTGCGCTATTTTTGTAATCATTTCCCGTGCTGACATGACGATGCGCTTTTTCACATTTGGGTTGGCCGCAAGCTCTTCGTACATATCGTCCATTCTCATATCATCCAAATGAACACCATATTCCTTAAAGACACTGAAAGGAGCGAATACATACAAGTCTTTATTTTCTTTTGCTAATTGGAAAAACTTATTTTCCACAATCAATCCAATAGAAAGAGTTTGAATACGCGACTTCTCATCGGCATTTATTTTTTTGGTATCTAGAAATTCAACAACATCCCAATGGAAGATATTCAAATAAGCAGCTCCTGCGCCTTTACGCTGACCAAGCTGGTTTGCATAAGAGAATGTGTCTTCCAACAGCTTCATAACAGGCACGACACCAGATGCAGCATTATCAATCCCTTTAATCTGCTCATTGCGGGAACGAAGCTTGGAAAGGTTAAGAGCTACACCGCCCCCTATTTTCGATAACTGACCAGATGTATTGATATTATGGAAAATCGAATTTAAAGAATCATCCATTTCCAATAAGAAACAGGAAACCATCTCCCCGCGGCGGCTTCTTCCAGCATTTAAGAAAGTAGGCGTTGCAGGCTGATAACGCTGTTCGATCATCGCAATTGCCGTTTTCTTCGCTTTGTCAAAATCTCCTTGCCCCAAAAATAAAGCAACGATGATAATGCGATCCTCGTATGTTTCAAGATAGTTTTTCTTATCATTCGTTTTTAAGGCATAATCTTTATAAAATTTTGAGATAGCCATATATGATTGGAATTCAAAATGATAGTCATAAACCAGCTTTGTAATTTCTTCCAGATCAGAAATCTTGTATTGGTCCAAAACCTGCGGGTAATAGAAATCTTCTTCTAACATGTATGTGAATTTTTGTGCAACAGAGTCAAAACGAATCAATTTTGGCTTAATTTCTGATTCTAAAAATTCAGCCACAGCTTCTTTGTCTTTTTCAAGGCGGAAGAAGCCATTTTCGTTAAGCTGTGTCACTTCGTTGTTTAATTCTATATGTCTCATCGTTAATATTTTGCACCCTTTCTCTCACTATCTCTACATCTTCGGGCATGCCACTCATCTCAAATTTATGTAAGATAGGTACCCCGTACATTGTTGATATTTTATTAGCACTTAAAGCGAAATTTTGTCCCCAATTTTTATTCCCACTAGCAGCTACAGCATGCAGGTTGTTTGGGTTTAATTTAAGGAAATCTATAGTTGTTTGAGGGACTTGTCCCATACCAGTTGTATAAGTTAATAATATATAAGGCTCATAAACTTTTAATCCAGCCTTTAATTCTATCACTTTATTTTCTAAAAATCCTAATTTATGAACAAATCGACGCACATTTCCCGTCTTGCTGTCAAAAACGATAAGCAAACTTGATCCCTCCCTAGAGGCTATAAATAAGAAAAGCGCAAGCGCCTTTGAACAGCTCTGAAGAAAAATGTTCACATGACTCAAAAAGTGTTTTTTACTTTT
>JBDNRM010000056.1:0-20903 GCA_047718615.1 Bacillus sp. (in: firmicutes)
AAAAGCATTGTTGAAATCTGCGAAAGTAGCAGCTAAGGGGTTAACTAGTAAAAAGGCTAATAAATTTGATGATATTTTAACCTATAACAAAAATAATGATCATGAGTATTTTAGCTGGGAAATGGATTTTTTAAAGGATAATATGAATACAGAAAAAAAACAATGAAACGATTGATAAAAAAGTGCGTAAATGGTAATATTATTTTTCGTTTTCATAATCTCGCTTATAACAGCTTGTTTCATGTATTTTTATATAGTAAAATGCATAAAGAGTAGAAAACTTTTCCTAATTTTATGTAAGTTGAAATAATCTAGATGAGAAAGATTTGTGCTAATGATATTTAAATCAAATAAAGGTTAAAGAATAGGTATTGATAAGTTTATCTTTAATTTTTTAACATTTTGATAAAAAGCGTAGGTATAGTGAAGTTCTAATTTTGGGTTATAATAGGGAATATAACGAAACGACAACTGCTGAAAATGTAATAGTTGAAGTTTTACTGTATTAGAATAGAAGTTATTGTAATGTGATAGGAGGGCTATTGTTTAAGATGCCAACACCTAGTATGGAAGACTATATTGAACAAATTTATAATTTGATTGAAGAAAAAGGATATGCAAGAGTCTCTGATATTGCTGAAGCATTATCGGTTCACCCATCCTCTGTGACGAAAATGGTTCAGAAGCTAGATAAAGACGGTTATCTCGTTTATGAAAAATATCGAGGATTAGTATTAACAGTTAAAGGAAAAAAAATCGGGAAAAGATTAGTATACCGTCATGAATTATTAGAGCAATTATTACGTATTATTGGAGTGAAAGAAGAAAATATCTATCAAGATGTTGAAGGAATTGAACATCATTTAAGCTGGGATTCTATTGACCGTGTTGGAGATTTGGTTCAATATTTCGAAGAAGATGAAGAGCGTATTCACGCGTTGAAATTAATCCAGAAGAAAAATGAAGAAATAGAATAAAAACAAAGGGACTAACAATCAAAAAGGACGAGATACAGGAACTTGTTTGAAAGTTAGTCTCCAAGATGGTTTTCGTCATTTGTTTCGGTCATTAATAAATTAACGGATAATTATCAAAAGTATTCTCAAAACTCATGGAAAGTCCATCCTCTTCCTGATTTTCTGTGATTTCTACCCCATCAATTATTCCATTTTCCACCTCCATCAGCGCCTTTCTATATGAAATGAATCTACCTTCTGAAGTTTTAAAACTGATGATTTGTCCATTATGATTTCTTTCTACAGCAACTAGCTGCTCCATAAAGCTTCCTCCCTTAATAGTAGCTAAAAATCGTTTACTACTTCATTTACTATGTGTCATTTCATCTGAATTACGCCAATAGTATATACAAAATTCAAAAGTTTATCCCTTCTTTTCCTCTTTTTATAAATAACAGGTTGTAATTTTCTGTCTTCTGTACCTACCCTCTTCAATAACATATTATTATTTGATTACACGAAAATGGAAGATATAATCTTTTTAAAAATCGATTTTTACTATCACTTTGTAAAATTTGTATAAAGAACAATCTAGAGAAAAATGAAACCTTCTTTTCTTTTAATCGTACATTATTTAGATAACCAAGCAATAATGCAAAAATTAATTTCTTTTTAACATATGTTCGAAGAAGGAAAAATTGCATTAAAAACTCGAAATATTATCCGTTTAATTGGATGTGAAATAAGTAAGTCAGCACATGTAGTTGGAAAAGGAGAGGAGCTTTTTTATGGGAAGATATTCATTACAGGATTTTGTGGAGCAGACAGAGCAAAAGGATAAAGGTGAAGGATTATTTGAATTAGAAACACCAAGAATGCTTGAAATTAACTTATCTGATCAAATTTGGGCAAAAGCTGGCAGTATGGTTTCTTATAGAGGCAATATAAAATTTACAAGAGAAGGTGTCTTGGAACATGGACTCGGAAAAATGTTTAAAAAGGCGTTAACAGGAGAAGGAGCTTCTTTAATGAAAGCAACAGGAGAAGGAAAATTATATGTTGCCGATCAAGGGAAGAAAATTTCCATCTTGCACTTGCAAAATGAATCTTTATTTGTAAATGGCAATGATCTATTAGCATTTGAACCAAGTATTAATTGGGATATTAAATTGATGAAAAGAATTGCTGGTATGATGGCAGGTGGATTATTTAATATTCATTTATCTGGTCGAGGAATGATAGCTATTACCTCTCATTACGAGCCATTAACATTAAAGGTAACACCGCAAAATCCTGTTTTTACGGACCCTAATGCAACAGTTGCTTGGTCTGGCAATTTACAGCCTGAATTTGTAACAGACATTTCTTTGAAAACGTTTTTTGGAAGAGGAAGCGGCGAGTCTATTCAAATGAAGTTTAGTGGAGAAGGTTTTGTAGTTGTACAGCCATTCGAGGAAGTTTATTATTCAGAAAACAAAAGCTGATCAAGAGGATGCAAAAGGAAAGGTGGCTGCATGAAAAGTGAGAGTTCTTTTCATACAGCTATTTTTTTACGAAGATTTATATAAAAGAAATATTCATTCCCTCAATAATAACCAATTCAAAATAAAATTATTTTTTTCTAGGAATAGAATAGCCATTTTCTATTTTTTTAAATCCAATATGCGGATAATAGTCCATTGCAATTGGAGAGGCTAACAGTATTAATGCTACCTCTTCGCTAATTTGTTCTTGGACTGATTGAATTAAAGCTTTTCCAATTCCACGTTTTTGATAGTTTCTGTCAACGGCTAAATCTGATAAATAGCAGCAATAGCTGAAATCAGTGATCGCTCTAGCTATTCCAACAAGCTTGTCACCATCCCATGCAGATATTAAGATATCTGCATTTTCTAACATTTGTTTTAATCGAGGTAAATCATCCGTCGGTCTTTTAATCCCCGAATCATTAAAAATAATTGCTAATTCCTCTGGATTAATTATCACGTTACTTTTTAATTGAATTTGTTCTATATTTTTCTGTTGATTCATGTTAAAATCAGCTCCTCTATTATGAATATTTTGATTATATAGAAATTCTGATATGATAAAAAGTGTCAGATTTGATGTAATTAACGATGCCAGTTTGATGAGGAGGGACGATATGTGATAGAAATAACACTAGTTTTGGATAAAACATATAAAGAGCCGCTGTACATGCAGTTATACACCTATTTTAAACAAGAGATACAAGAAGAACGTATAAAATCAGGAGAAAAGCTGCCATCCAAGAGGAAACTTTCTCTTCATTTGGGTATAAGTCAAAATACAGTAGAAACTGCCTATCAGCAATTAATGGCAGAAGGATATATAAAAAGTATTCCAAGAAAGGGCATTTACGTCAAAGAATTAACGAACGAAGTATTTCTTGACTTACATTCTAATACGAAAACGAGTAAGGAGTTAAAGAGAGAAGACAGCTGGCAATATAAAATTGATTTTAGCCATGGACAAATAGCGTTAGAACATTTTCCATATTCTATATGGAAAAAACTGACGCTACAAAGTTTATATGAAGAACAAGGTTCATTGTTTTTAAACGGTGAACGGCAAGGCGAATTTACACTGCGTGAGGGAATTGCGGATTACTTGTATCAATCAAGAGGTGTAAAGTGTTTGCCCGAGCAAATTATTATTGGTGCTGGAACACAATACTTAGTTGGTTTATTAATAATGATAATTGGCAGAGCTTCTATCTTTTCAATGGAAGATCCAGGCTTTCATCGTACAAGAGAGGTCTTTAAAGACCAGGGAGTTCCATTAATACCAATACCACTTGATAAAGATGGAATCAACCTAAAATGTTTGCATAACAGCAAGGCAAATGTCACGTATGTTACGCCATCACATCAATTTCCAAATGGGATGGTCATGCCGATATCGAAAAGAATGGAATTGTTAAAATGGGCAAATGAAAAACAAAGATATATTATTGAAGACGATTATGATAGTGAATTTCGATATAAGGGAAAACCAATACCTGCATTACAAGGATTAGACCATAATGGAAAGGTAATTTATTTAGGAACATTTTCTAAATCCTTTATACCATCCATTCGCGTTAGTTATATGGTGTTACCTAATAATTTGCTAGAAAGATATAATCGACATTTTACTATTTACAAGCAGACTGTTTCACGTTTGCATCAGCATACTTTATGGAAATTTATGATAAATGGTCATTGGGAAAGGCATTTAAATAAAATGAGAACAGTCTACCGTAAAAAACAGTATACACTTATTCAGGCAATTGAAAAATATTTTGGTGAGCAGGCAGCCATAGTTGGCGTTGACTCAGGTTTGCATCTATTGTTAAGTGTGCAAAATAATCTGTCAGAAGAAGAATTAATTCATAAAGCAAAAGAAAACAAAGTAAAGGTTTATCCAACGTCTGTTTACTATGCTACTGATATTCCAGATCAAAATCCTAGAATATTATTAGGTTATGGTGGCTTAAACGAATATGAAATAGAGCAAGGAATCTGTTTATTAAAAGATGCTTGGCAAAGCTGAGTTTGTATGTAAGAACATATTTTGGTATAGACATTATTCTTTATTAAATGATTTATTATAAAAACAACCAGTAAAGCAGATTTAGTCCACGCCTGCTTTACTGGTTGTTTTCATAAGTGTTTTGGTTGCTGCAGATGCGCCTTAAGTTATCTGCGATAAAAAGGAGTTAGCTATTTCTTCAGCGCAAGGTTCTTTCATTTCCACTCAAAAGGTGTTTGTTGATAAACATAATAGTTTAACCAGTTTGAAAATAGTAAATAGGCATGAGAGCGCCAGCTGTTTAATGGTTTTTTATTTGGATCGTTATTAGGAAAATAATCAAGGGGAAGATGGATATCCAATCCTTTTTCTTTGTCTCGTGTATACTCTTGTGCCAGTGTACAGGAATCATATTCTAAGTGACCTGTTACCATAATTTGTTTCCCGTGGTTTCCGCTAATGATAAACGCACCGGCTTCTTCCGATGCAGCAAGAAGTGTTAAATCTGGATGTTTTGTAATTGCCTCCGTAGAAACATTAGTATGGCGAGAATGAGGTGCCAAAAAACTGTCATCAAATCCGCGCATCAATTTATCAGAAGCATCTAATAAATGATGTGAATAAATGCCATAGCATTTTTTATCCAATTCATATTTATCAATCTTATAATGATGAAATAAAGCAGCCTGTGCTCCCCAACATATATGAAGTGTGGAAGTAACATTCTTTTCTGACCAATCCATAATTTTTGTTAGTTCTTTCCAATATTGAACATCTTCAAAGTCTAATAATTCTACTGGCGCTCCTGTAATAATCATTCCATCATATTTATTATTTTTGATTTTTTCAAAACTTGTATAAAATTGTTCCAAATGATAGGGACTAGTGTTTTTCGATTCATAGGAAGCTGTGCGTAAAAAAGAGATATTTACTTGTAATGGCGTATTTCCTAATAAACGCAAAATTTGCACTTCCGTTTTTTGTTTTTCTGGCATTAAGTTAAGTATAAGTATGTTTAACGGGCGAATATCTTGTGTGTTCGCACGATTTTCATCCATGATAAAAATATTTTCTTCTTCTAATACCTCACGTGCAGGCAAAAGATAGGGAATTTTAATTGGCATAATAGTAATCTCCTTTTGCGTTGTTCTGCTTTCAAAAAGCGGTGTAATTATTTTTATATCAAAATTTATCTACTAAAGTTAGCAACTGTCAAGCATCGATGTATAGGATATATTAGTGTAGATGTTGCAGCAGGCTCGATAGATGCGAGCAATCGAACAAAAACGGGACATAGCTTATTATAAATTTAGTTAACTATCCTCGCAACGTTAAATCGTTAGAAAGTTATAAAAATGGGAAATTGTTTATTTTTTTCTTCTATATCATCCAAAAAAGTTCTTAAAAAAAAACGAACATTTTGCAACGTTATTTCTTTTTCCTTCGTTATTTTGTACAATGAAAGCATCTTAGTTTCAGGAGGATTATATATGCAGCAGAAAGTTACGATTAAATCTGATATTGAAATTGCGCAACAAGCAGAAATTAAGTCTATTATACATATTGCAAATAAAATGAATTTAACGGAAGACGATATTGAGTTATATGGTAAATATAAAGCGAAAATTACGATGGAGAAACTAAAGGAATTAAAAAAACAACCATCAGGAAGAATAATTCTTGTGACCGCAATTAATCCAACACCAGCAGGAGAAGGGAAATCAACTGTAACAGTTGGTCTAGGTGATGCCTTGCAACAATTAAATAAAAAAGCAATTATTGCGATGCGGGAACCCTCTTTAGGACCAACTATGGGCATAAAAGGAGGAGCTGCAGGAGGTGGATATGCACAAGTTCTGCCAATGGAGGATATTAATCTTCATTTTACAGGTGATTTGCATGCAATAACAACAGCAAATAATGCTTTAGCGGCACTTATTGATAATCATATCCAGCAAGGAAACGAACTGAAGATAGATCAAAGAAGAATAGTTTGGAAGCGTGCAGTTGATTTAAATGATCGCGCATTAAGAAAAGTTATTATTGGCTTAGGTGGACCTATGCAAGGTGTTCCTCGCGAAGATGGCTTTGATATCACGGTAGCTTCAGAAATAATGGCTGTTTTATGCTTAGCGACAGATTTAGAAGATTTAAAGAGCCGCCTTGCGCGTATGATTTTTGCTTATGATACAGACAAAAATCCGCTATCTGTTGGGGATCTTCAGGTAGAAGGAGCTTTGAAATTATTATTAAAAGATGCCATTAAACCCAATATAGTACAGACAATAGAACATACACCAGCGATTATCCACGGTGGTCCATTTGCTAATATAGCACATGGCTGCAATAGTGTCATTGCAACAACTGCAGCGGCTAAATTGGCTGACTATGTTGTAACAGAAGCTGGATTTGGAGCAGATTTAGGAGCTGAGAAGTACTTAAATATAAAAGCAAGAAATGAGGAAGCAAAACCAGATATAGTTGTAATTGTTGCAACATTGCGTGCTTTAAAAATGCATGGAGGCGTTGCTAAAAATGCACTTGCAGAAGAAAACATCGATGCAGTCAAAAAGGGATTTGCTAATCTGCAAAAGCATATTGACAGCATTAAACAATTTGGATTGCCATTTGTAGTAGCGATCAATCGCTTCTATACCGATACGGAAGCTGAAATTTCTTTTTTAGAAAATTTATGCCAACAAGAAAATATCCCTGTTGCTTTAACAGAGGTATGGGAAAAAGGTGGAAAAGGCGGATTGGATCTTGCTGAAAAAGTTTTGCATCTAATAGAAGAGAATAACCAAAGTTTTCACCATTTGTATGAGCAGGAAGCATCCATAGAAGAGAAAATAACATCCATTGCTACTTCCATATATGGAGCGAGCAGTGTAGATTTTACTGTAAAAGCGAAAAAGCAAATGCAAGAATTTGAACAATATGGATGGGGAAATCTACCGATCTGTATGGCAAAAACACAGTATTCTCTATCTGATAATCCAACTCTTTTAGGAAGACCCGAACAGTTTTCTATTGTTGTTCGAGAACTAAAACCATCAATAGGAGCTGGTTTTATTGTGGCGTTAACAGGTGATGTTATGACAATGCCAGGATTACCGAAAAAACCTGCTGCATTAAATATGGACGTAGATGGAGACGGAAGAGCCATCGGCTTATTTTAATACATGTTAAGGAGGTGCAAGTGACTAGCAGTATAAGGCTATAACACTTGCATCTTTTTTTAGAAAGGACAGTATATGTTTGATCCAACAGCATTTGAAAATATGAAAATCGTCGTGGAAGGTGCTCTCTATGATAAAGATATAGAGGGCAGTCTTACTATCCTTGATCGTAATGATCTTTTCAACAGCAGCAAACTTTCCAGAAAGTATTCTCTCTCTTTTGCATTAAAGAATCAACAGAATGCTATTATGACCTTTTCTTTGCATGCAGGACTAATTAATTTAGCTGCAGAACTGCTCCCAGAAGTTAATAAAGAGAAGGAAACGGGCTGTTATATTACGATTCGTCTTCTCCTTTTTCATGAAAAGGAACAAACCGTTTTTTTATCATTAGAGAAGCTTTTGAGAAACATTTGGGGGGAAGAACGGAAAATTAGTCAAGAAATTAGAGTGAATCCTTTTTCTGAAGAGAATAGACTGGAAAATCATCTTACTATATTTTTTAATCGTCTTATTAAAGAAGAGCAAATGGATGATTTGGTTTTGATGATTGACTATATGGAAGAAACATTGCGTGTTTTGAATGAACAGAAAATATTGCTGCCAATTCCCAGCAAAAACATAGATCATTATTAAAAAGCAAAAGGGAGGATTTTGAATATGAGCATCTATCAATTTGAAGTAAAAACCATTCAGGGAGAAATACAATCATTAAAAGCATTTGCCGGAAAGGTCGTGTTGATTGTGAACACTGCCAGCAAATGCGGATTTACTCCACAATATAAAGAACTGCAATCGCTATATGAGCAATATAAAGATAATGGCTTCCTTGTATTGGGTTTTCCTTGTAATCAGTTTATGAACCAAGAGCCTGGAAACGAACAGGAGATTCAAAAGTTTTGTGAACTGCAATTCGGTGTCAGTTTTCCTATGTTTGCAAAAGTTCATGTAAACGGCAAACATATCGATCCGCTTTTTCAATATGTATCAAATGAGGCGCCAGGAACATTCGGGACAAAAGCGATAAAATGGAACTTTACTAAATTTTTGATTGACCGTTCTGGACATGTTGTGGATCGATTTGCACCGAAAACGTCTCCATTGGAAATGAAAGCAGCTATAGAAAAGCTATTGTAAACTGTTTAAGAGGATGATTAAAAATGTCAAAAACTATAGGAATAGATGCAGGTGGATCGCTTATAAAATTAGTGTATAAAGAAAGAGGGAGCCTCCATTATAAAAAATACCCTGTCTCTGAACTAGAGGCAGTGATAAACTGGTTGAATATAATGCAGGTGGATAAAGTCGGCTTAACAGGGGGCATGGCTGATTACATAAAAGAAAAATTTTTCCCGCAAGCGAATATTATTCATGAATTTCATGCTGTCTGCGATGGAGCAAATTGGTTGTTAAAAGAAAAAAACATTGCAATACCAGAAAAATATCTACTTGTCCACATTGGTACGGGAACTTCTTGGTACATGGTAGAAAAAGAAAAAAGGACAAGAATTTTAGGCAGCGGCATCGGCGGCGGGACGTGGATGGGACTTGGATCCATTTTGACAAATGAAACGAACTTTGCTCATTTAGTAAATCTTGCTGCCTCTGGAAATAGAACCAATATAGATCTCCTTGTAAAGGACATTTATTTAGGACAAGATTCTCAACTGAACGGTGAATTAACAGCAAGTAATTTTGCAAAAACAAAAGAAGGTAATTCAGAAAAAGATATGGCTGCCTCCCTATTGCAAATGATTGGAGAAACCATTTTTTTGCTAACCCAACAAGCTGCACTCTCCATAAAGCCAACGTTCATTGTTTATTCTGGCAGTACAATCGCTCAAAATAAACCACTGCAAGCAATTCTTTCTTCTTTTGAAGAACAAGTAGATGCAAAACAGCTTTTCTTAGAACATGGAGAATACGGAGCCGCCATCTCTGCTTATTTATCTTTAGAACAACAATAAAATAATGAGGATGGAACATAACCAAATAGATAATAGGTAAAAACCAAGAAAAAATGAAATAGATTGGAAAATGGAGCAGCCTGCATACACGTAGACTCCAGTGGGATTAGCGAGACAGCTGAGACCCTGCAGGCCAAGGGCCGAAGCGGCTAAAGCCGAGCCCCACGGAAAGCGAAGTGTATGCAGGCTGCGGGTGTTTACCACAAACCCTCTTTTTTACATAAATAAAATCCCAAACCATGATACGAAATTTTTTTACATCTTCGTATCATGGTTCGGGTTTATCTTCGGTTGGAATACTTATGTCACGGCTTCATTTCAATAAAGAAAGACAAGTTTTTCCATAGCACTTGTCCTTTTTCCTATCTAAGTTACAGACTAAGCAGCAGCGACTCTTCTCCGGATAAACACCGATGTTAAAAGAATTTGCCGTTTGATTAAGTTCGTTATAGTTTGAAGCAGGGAGCAGCCAGAATGCACGAAGACGCCCGCCCGCAGGAAAGCGAAGTGTAGTATGGCTGCGGACTCATTGAGAGTCCATTCCCATTTTCAGGGTAGCTTAACGATAGGAAAACAGACGGAAAATCGCGGTTTTTTTCGAATCAGATTCTATTTTTTCCTTTTTATATGCAATAGAAGATCTAGCCTCCTTCTCATTGCTTCTATCCATTAAGGTAGAAATATGTTCTTTTTGCTGCTGAATAAACTGCTGCTGCTCATCAATATGCTCTTGTTGCTTTTTTAATTGCTGCACTAATACTTGGTTGAAATTTACCTGTAGTTCAAGCTGCTCTTTTATGGTGTGTAAATCTTGTAGTATTCTGTCCGTGGCATCCGCATGAGAAGGAAAAGAGGGCTGCAAAGGCTGCATAGAGGAAGAAAGCTCTTCTTCAATCTGACTTAATGAAAGATTTTTCTCTCGTCTTAATTGTTGAATCTGTTTGAGCTTTTCCAATCCTTCCTTGTCAAAATACCGGTATCCATGCTTGCCGATAACAGTAGGAATATGATTCTTTAATTCTCTTAACCAATTTCTTACCACTCCAGGACTTTCCTTAATATAGTCTGCTGCTTCTTTAACACTTAAACAACTATCCTCATTTGATTGGACAATATCTTTTACTTCATTCATTGTAACAACATCCTTTCTTTAATGGAGAATAAGAATTAAAAACAAAATGGACTGAAAAAGGAGAAACATAATTTTTGTCTATTAATAGTTTCTGTATGAAAGAGGAAAATTCCTTTTGCGAGCTTTGTCTAGTTTTGTTGATATAGTTCTATTTTTGACTAGTATGATAAAAAATGGATTAACTAAAAAGGATAGCAAAACTTTACAAAGCAGCTATTTCAGAATACGATGAACATAGAGGAAAAACACCTTTTTGAAAATGGAGAGAAGCGGCTGCGGGCTATTTAACATTCTTATTTTAAAGCAGCTATAATAATTCACTGCTCCCATTTTTTTGAGAAGTATTAACTAATCTTTACGAGATAAAATAACAAGAATTGATTTTATATCAAAAGGAGTTCAAATGAAAGTAATTGATGCACATATTCATTTTTCAAAAATAAACTCATTTCAGCATACAGCAGATCATCTTTCAAAAGTAGATTATAGTTACGAAGGCTTAAAGGCAGAAATGAAGGCAGCTAATATTGTCCTAGCAATAGGCATGGGTGTCACCGAAACAGAAAACATCGGTTTTCCAGATTGTGAAGCAGTTACACCTATGGGACTGGATTTACATGGAACTTTACCAGATCATGTTGTTTATTGTGCTGGAATTAACCCATATGATATGGGGAAAGCCGCGTTCGAAAGATTGGAAAAGGAAATTCAAAAAGACAATGTTGTCGGAATAAAAATTTATTTAGGATATTATCCTTTTTATGCATATGATGAAGTATATGAACCCGTTTATAAGTTAGCTGAAAAATATAGGCTTCCAGTTGTTTTTCACACGGGAGACACGTACTCAGAAAGAGGATTGTTGAAATATTCCCATCCACTAACTATTGATGAAGTCGCTGTAAAACATCGAAATATAAATTTTATGATGGCACACTTTGGTGATCCTTGGACTTTAACTGGAGCAGAAATCATTTATAAAAATTCCAATGTATATGCAGATTTATCTGGGTTAATTGTCGGAACAAAAAAAGAACTAGATAAAGCACAAGAAGGAATCTTTCTAAATCATTTAAAACATGCACTAGTCTTTTCCGATTCCTATGATAAATTATTGTTTGGCACTGACTGGCCACTTGCTCCACTTGAAGATTATAAAAATTTTGTAAAAAACCTGATTCCAGCAAAATATCATGAAGACGTATTCTATCAAACAGCACTAAAAATATTTCCGAAGATAAAAAAGTTTTTATAAAATAGACGAAAACAATCGTGAATTCATTCATGCGGTAACTCGGCTTCGGACAACGCGTGTCTTTTGACACTTTAATTGTCCGACATATGCTCCTACACGAAGACTCCCATGAGATTAGCAAGACAGACAAGCCCCATAGAAAACAAAGTGTATACCGGATGCGGACCCATTGAGAGAGACAAAACCTGTTATTAGGGGAGACATCCATGCAACTAATTTTGCACTATGACGCATGAAGAGAAGCAGCATTTCATTTTTTATGATTTAAGGTTGAAGTAGGGAGCAGTCAGAATACACGAAGACTCCTATGGGATTTGCGGGACAGACGAGACCCCGCAGGAGTTACTCCGAGGAGGCTCGTCGCCCGCCCCATGGAAAGCGAAGTGTATTCTGACTGCGGACTTATCGAGAGCGCCTATTTGAACGGTAGCCTAAAGACTAAACAAGATAGCATATCTGTTTAGTCTTTTTTATTGGTGCTAAATAATGAAAGACAACAAAGATTAGATTGATAAGGAAGGAAAGAACCAATCGCAACGGTTCGATGTTCGTTCCCATCACTTTCATGATACAATATGAACGTTAGGTAACGAATGGAGCATGAAATAAATGAACATAATTGCAGAAACAGAACAATTTGTAAAGAAAAAACTAGAAAAAGATGCATCAGGACATGATTGGTATCATATCGACCGTGTTAGAAAAGCATCCTTATATATAAGCAAAAAAGAAAATGCAGGAAACCTATTTATCATTGAAATGGCAGCATTGCTTCATGATGTGGCAGATATAAAGTTAAACAGCTCAAAAGCAGAAGGGCAAAAAAGTTTAATGAATTTCTTACAAACTATTTCTATAAAAGAAGAGGAAAAATCTCATATTCTTGCCGCAATCGAGTCTGTTTCCTATAATGGAGGACATAGTATTCCGCCAGCCTCTATAGAAGCAAAAATTGTCCAGGATGGAGACCGGATAGATGCCATTGGAGCAATCGGAATCGCAAGAACATTTGCATATGGTGGACAAAAAGGTCATCTCATTTATGATCCTGCTATTTCTGCTAGACAAGAGATGACAGAAGCAGAATATCGAGATGGAAAGTCAACCTCCATCCATCATTTTTACGAAAAACTATTGAAACTGAAAAGTTTATTACATACAGCAACGGCAAAAAAAATAGCAGAAGAAAGACATCAGCTAATGGAACTGTTTTTAACTGAATTTTATAAAGAATGGAATGGGAACTATGAAAAGTATTTCAATTGAAAATTTAACAAAAACATATGGAGAAAAAGAACTTTTTCAAAATATCTCGTTTGCAATCAGTGAAAAAGAACGAGTTGGATTAATCGGAATAAATGGAACTGGAAAATCTTCTTTGCTTAAAATTGTTGCAGGCATTGATTTGCCAGATGAAGGCGAAATTATTGCTCCAAAAGAATATCGAATTGCTTATTCCTCTCAAAGTCCAGAAGTAAACTCAGAATTGACGGTATTGGATCATGTATATGAAAGTGATGCACCTGTTTTACTTGTTATTAGAGAGTATGAGGCATTGCTGCTTCAGTTAAACAATGATCCAGAAAATGTGTCTCTTCATGAGAAATTATTTGATGTGCAAAAGAAAATGGATGCGTTAAATGGCTGGGATATACATACAGATACAAAAACTATTTTAACAAAGCTTGGAATAGAGAATTTTGATAAAAAAGTCGGCGAACTTTCTGGTGGACAAAAAAAGCGAGTTGCACTTGCTCAAGTATTGATTCAAAATCCTGATTTGCTGATTTTAGATGAACCGACAAACCATTTAGATTTCGAGGCAGTGAAATGGCTAGAAGATTATTTAAGCAGATTTAACGGCGCACTTCTTTTAGTAACGCATGATCGCTATTTTTTGGATGCTGTTACAAATCGTATGTTTGAATTGGATGGTGGAAACCTGTACAGCTATAAAGGGAATTATTCAGAGTTCCTGCAGGCTAAAGCAATTAGAGAAGAAAATGAAGCAGCAACACTGGATAAGCAAAAAAACTTATTTCGAAGAGAGTTGGAATGGATAAGAAGAGGAGCAAAAGCACGCTCCACCAAGCAAAAAGCAAGAATTCAACGGTTTGATCAACTGGACGATAAACTTTCTTCGGTTAAAACAACAGAAAAGCTGGATATATCATTAAAAGGAAGCCGTTTAGGTAAACAAGTTTTTGAATTAGTAGATGCGAGTAAAAAGTTTGGAAAGACTACAGTTCTTGATCATTTTCAATTATTGGTTAAACCAGGTGACAGAATAGGCATTATCGGAAAAAACGGTGCAGGGAAATCAACTCTATTAAATATATTAGCTGGGACAACAGCGCTAGATTCAGGTAAGTATATAATTGGCCAAACAGTGAAGGTTGCATATTATACACAGGAAAACGAAGAGATGGATTTATCCAAAAGAATGATTGAATATTTAAAAGAAACAGCGGAAGTTATTCATACGTCAGACGGCAAAACAATTTCTGCCGCACAAATGCTGGAAAGATTTCTTTTTCCTATGCATTCACACGGAACGATTATTGGCAAGTTATCAGGCGGCGAGCGAAGAAGATTATATCTACTAAAAATATTGATGGGTGAACCAAATGTATTATTATTAGATGAGCCGACAAATGATCTGGATACACAAACATTAATGGTGCTCGAAGATTATTTAGAAGATTTTGGTGGAGTGGTAATTACAGTATCTCATGATCGTTATTTTTTAGATAAAGTAGCAGAACAGCTGTTAATTGTAAAAGGCGATGGAATAATTGACTCTTATTATGGAAATTATTCTGAATTTCTAGAAGCAGAAAAACGCAATGAACAAATCGAAATAGAGAAAATAAAAAAAGAAAAGCAAAAAGAACTACCTCCAGAGCCAAAAATAAAAAAAATAAAATTGAGCTTTAATGAGCAGCGTGAATGGGCAACCATTGATGAGGAGATAGAAAAAGCGGAAACAAGAATTTCTGACATCGACAGCGAATTAGAAAGTGCTGGAAGCGATTTTGAAAAAGCCAATCTCCTGTTAAAAGAGGCAGAAGAGATGAATAGTAGGTTAGAATACTTAATTGAGCGCTGGAGCTATTTATCAGAAATCGCCGAAAAACAAGGATTGTAGAACGATTTGGTTTAAAGTGATGTTACTACTATGGTAAGATGAAAAATATAGGCAAAATAGGAGGAGTATCGTGAGGATTATTTCAATTGAACCAACACCTAGCCCAAACACAATGAAAATTAATTTGAACGAAGAACTGCCAATGGGCAAAAGCAATAATTACAAACAAGAAAATAAAGAAGATGCACCTGAAATAATTCAAACAATCTTGTCCATTGAAGGTATTAAAGGCGTCTATCATGTTGCTGATTTTTTAGCAGTAGAGAGAAATGCTCGTTATGATTGGAAAGAGCTCTTAGCGCATGTTCGAAATGCTTTTGGAGAAGAGGCAGTTGAAGAATCATCGGCAGAGCGAATAAATGATCACTTTGGTGAAATAAAGGTTCTTGTTCAAATGTATAAAGGAATTCCAATGCAAATTAAGTTAACAGACGGGCAAGAAGAAAAACGTTTTGGCCTGCCCGAGCAATTTATGCAAGCTGTAACAGAAGTGAGAATGCCTCATGATAACGTTGTAACAAGCAGAAGGTGGAAAGAATTTGGTGTTCGTTATGGGGAGTTTGATGAGATAGGGAAAGTGACGGTAGAAGAATTGCTCGCTGCCTATCCTAACGACAGAATAACTGGTTTAGTTAAACAAGCGAAAAACCCAGAAACAACAGAGGAAGCGACAATTCGCCCTAAAATAAAACTTACATTCGAAGCTTTAGACCATCCAGATTGGAAAGTCCGTTATCAGAAACTAGAACAAAGCGAAGATCCTAAAGTGGAAGATATTCCTGTGTTAACAAAAGCTTTAGATGATGAGAAACCATCGATTCGACGGCTAGCTACCGTGTATCTGGGCATGATTGAAGATAAAACAGTTTTATCCCCCCTTTACAAAGCATTAAAAGATAAAACAATTACGGTAAGAAGAACTGCTGGAGATTGCTTATCTGATCTTGGATTTTCTGAAGCAATGGACGAGATGATAAAAGCATTAGATGACAAAAGCAAGCTAGTTAGATGGCGTGCGGCTATGTTTCTTTACGAAGTAGGAGATGAACGTGCTTTAGAGGCATTAAAATTACATGAAAATGATCCAGAGTTTGAAGTAAGCTTGCAGATTAAACTTGCCATCGAACGCATTGAACTTGGGGAAGAAGCAAAAGGATCTGTTTGGAAGCAAATGACGGAAGCAAGAAAATAGTCGAAATGTACACAATAAGCATTTAACATTGCATATGGATTTCAGTATATAGTATTCTTAATTTATAGTGCATGTTCAGAAAGAAGGATAAAAAGGACCATGAAGTTCGAGGCGGCTTCATTTGAGCATCAGCCTTTTACAGGGTGTACACGGACCTAAAACGCTCCTCAAAGGACGTGAGCAACGTTGAAGATCCTAAAGTTAGATACATGAGAAGCGATGAGCCAATGAAGAAATTCGACGTGTCCTTTTTACCGGACTTTTTGAACAATCTTTTATAACAAATTATTTTAGAGGAGGACTCAGTTATGTCAATGGCATATGAAGAATATATGAAACAAATGGTAAAACCAATGAGAGCAGAATTAGCACAAGCAGGTTTTTTAGAGCTGACAACAGCTGAAGAGGTTGAGAAATTTATGGAAACAAATAATGGTACTGCACTCGTTGTTGTGAATTCTGTTTGCGGATGTGCTGCAGGCCTAGCAAGACCAGCCGCAACACAATCTGTTTTAGTTTCAGAGAAAAAACCAGATCAGCTTGTTACCGTTTTTGCTGGGCAAGATAAAGAAGCAACTTCAAAAATGAGAGAATTTTTTGGAGACATCGAACCCTCTTCACCATCTATGGCACTAATAAAAGATAATAAAGTTGTTCATTTTATTCATCGTTATGATATTGAAGGAAATTCAATGGAAGCAATTATGGAAAATTTAGTATCAGCATTTGAGCAGTATTGCTAATAATGTTTTTCGAAAAGAACATCTTTTTTGTGGATGTTCTTTTCCTATTTAGAATGGGTATTTTCAAACTCTAACAAAGAAACAGAAAATAAAGAGAAAATCAGGAGAATTAGTATGATTGTGACTACTTCTGGAAGAACAGATGCTAAACATATTGAGCTTGCAGCAGCAATTGCAGATGAACTGGAATTCTTTTATATAGAAAGAAGAAAAAAATCCGTTGAGCTGCTAAAAAAGGAATATAATGATGATGTACTAGTAATCGGAAGAAATCGCTATGAATTATTTATGAAAGATACTGATAAGCCTTTTTTCTTTCATCCGAATTCCGCTGTATTTCGTATTAAAAGATTGCAAAAGAATGAATGGGATCCTTTTGTCGAAGCAACTAATTTATGCAAAGGAAAATCCTTTTTAGATTGTACAATCGGTCTAGGCTCAGACAGTATTGTTGCAAGCTATCTAACAGGAGAAGAAGGAACTGTATTTGGAATGGAAGGAAGCAAAACCATTGCATTTTTAGTGAAAAAAGGTCTGCAAGCATGGCGAACAGATTCAGAGGAAACAAATGATGCAATGAAAAGAGTGAATATAATCCATTCTTTAGCGCTAACAGACTTGAAGAAAAGAGAAACGGATAGCGTGGATTGTGTGTATTTTGATCCAATGTTTGAGGAAGAAATTCAGTCTTCAGATGGCATAAGTTCTTTAAGAAGACTGGCTGTTTATGATGAGTTAACAAAAGAAACAATAGAAGAGGCATTAAGAGTGGCGAAAGAGAGAATTGTCTTAAAAGATCATTTTCGTAGTAAGCGATTCCAAAAATTTGGATTTTCTGTAAAAAAACGAAAATCTTCAAAGTTCCATTATGGAATCATAAAGGTTCAAAATTAATAATCAATAGAAATGCAGCTTAAAAGATATTTCCCGTAATGGATAATGGTAGCTTGATAGAGGGGATATACTATATAATAATTATATAGTATATAGTGGGAATTTTCATTTGAAAATGTTTTAAGATAAGGGAGTGTCCTTTTCACGAGACTTTTTGAACAACCTCTATAAGCATTATCGAATAGAAAAATACTGTTATATGATATATTTAAAAGAACAAGATATTTTGAAAGCGAGGTGTTTAGATGCCTAATTGGATTCGAAAAAGTCTTGTTGTCTTTGTCTCTATTTTAACTTTTGGATTAGTTTCACCTACTCCTTCGTCACTTTATAATAATAACAATAACGAAAAGAAACCAGCAGATGAAAGCGAAGTTCCTTTTGCTTCAGATGATTTAGAGATACATACTGCTTCAGTAGATCAAGAAACCGATAGAGATAAATTTCTATCAAAAATGATGCAAGAAGCTGAGACACAGAGCTATCAGAAATTCGGAAGTAAAATTAAACCTGTTATTGAAGATGAATTTCGCTTAGTAATTCTTCCTAATATGGAGAAAGCGATTGATGAAGTGACAAGTATATTTCCGGAAGAGGATTTAAGCTTATTGACTGTCACAGAGTTTCCAAGTGAAGGAATGGCGGAGAAAATATTCCATATTAAAAATAAAGATAAAGACATTATCCGCTTCCATGTAAGGCGGGATCGCCCCCCACAAAAAGGTTATTGGTTTAATTTTCATTATCATACGTATCATGATCAATTCAGTGCCCACTATGCTTTAGGGGACATTTATTGGGATAAAAATACCCCCCCTAAGTGGATGAGCTAGTTAATGGATAATTTTTCTGATAAAATTATTAGCACATGCTGAAACTTTTATTGAAAGTGAACGTAGATAAAGTATATTAAAGATTTCTGGAGGTATTAATCATGGCAATTAGTTTATCAAAAGGTCAAAAAGTTGATTTAACAAAAGGTAATCCTGGATTAACAAAAGTTGTTGTTGGAGTTGGCTGGGATGTTAACAAGTACGATGGAGGAACCGATTTTGATCTAGACTCTTCCATATTTTTATTAGGAGACAACGGGAAAGTAACTTCTGAACAGGATTTTGTATTTTATAATAATACAACAGGTGCAAATGGTGCTGTTGTTCATTCAGGTGATAATCGAACTGGAGCTGGAGATGGGGATGATGAGCAAGTAGTAATTGAACTTGCAGCAGTACCTGCTAGTATTCAGCGCATTACTTTCACCATTACGATACATGATGGTGAAAATAGAAATCAAAACTTTGGACAAGTTTCTAACTCCTATGTTCGTATCTTAAATGAACAAAACAACGAAGAACTGATTCGTTATGATTTAGGGGAAGATTTCTCCATTGAAACTGCATTAGTAGTTGGAGAATTATATCGTCATAATAATGAATGGAAATTTAGCGCTATCGGAAGTGGATACCAAGGCGGATTAGCAGCACTTGCTACTGACTTTGGCTTACAAATTGGTTAATTAAACAAGGAGATTGCTTTTCTAATTAAAGAGGAAAGAACAAATTGCAATTACATACTTAAGCCATTGACTTAAGTAAAAGTCAGCTAGTTATTTTGTAGAGATTGATACGCAAAATGTTAGAAGCTATCCAATGTTGCTTAAAGCAAAATAAATTGGAAGCAAGGAACGGTATGATTGGTATTTTCTAGATTCTTCTTATAAGGCAGAAAAGCAACACACAGGAGGAACAGAATTATATGGGAGTTTTTGAAAGTATAATCCATACATATTCTCAGTTTTTCAACTGGGAAATGTGGGGAGAGGTTTTAACGAATCCAGTAAGCTGGGGATTGATTGGAACACTTGTTATTTTGGAAGGCTTATTATCAGCTGATAATGCCCTCGTTCTTGCCGTAATGGTGAAACATTTGCCGCCTGAAAAAAGAAAAAAAGCATTATTTTACGGATTATTAGGTGCTTATATATTCCGATTTATCGCAATTGGAATCGGTGTATTCTTGATAAAATTATGGTGGGTAAAAGTATTAGGTGCTGCATATTTAGCTTATCTTGCTATTAAATATTTTGTAGATAAACGGAAGGAAAGCAGTCCAGAAGAACATGCCGAAGAAGAACATGCTATTAATAAAAGCGGATTATTGCTTCGTTTATTTGGTACCTTTTGGGGAACGGTTATTTCTGTTGAATTAATGGATATTGCGTTTTCAGTAGATAGTGTACTGGCAGCATTTGGTGTCAGTAATGAAATATGGGTATTATTAGTAGGTGGGATGTTAGGTGTCTTAATGATGCGTGGCGTTGCAGGCGTATTTTTAAAGTTGATTGACCGCATACCGGAATTAGAATCAACTGCCTATATTTTAATTCTAATTATATCCGTTAAAATGTTTTTAGGTGTATTTCATATTCATATTAGTCATCTTGTTTTCTTTAGCATTTTATTGGTTGCATTTGCAGCAACATTTATTGTTCATGCGATGAATAAAAAGAAAGAACAACAAAAAAGCGAATTATAAGTGTTCCAAACAAGAAAGGGTTCAGACATTTGTCCGTCCCTTTCTTTCGTTTTTTCTGTTCAGTTAAATTTTATGGGGTGGGTTCATCTTTTTATCCTATAAACAATACATATTTGTTAATGATAAAAATTATAATGCAATGCTTTTGAAATTATATTACAATAAAAATAATTCTCAGAATGTAAGAGTATGCAAACTTTCCTACTAGAAATCCATTTTTTTAGAGGATTTTCTATAATAATTAGAAAATCTAGTACTCGAGAATTTTTCTTTTTTTAAAACAGACAGGGAAGTTTTTAAATCGTTCTGCTGAATTAATGGGATAATTTTTGTAATTATTCACTCGAATTATCAGAATATTACTTTATTAA
>JBDNRM010000057.1:0-20784 GCA_047718615.1 Bacillus sp. (in: firmicutes)
GAGTCAGGAGAACATTTTTCTTCGGGGCTGAGCAAGGGCGCTTGCGCTTTTCTTAAAAAAGGCATGTTAGATTTTGTTTTTACATATATTCTATTATGCGTTGAAAACAAAAAAATAAGAAAGGGAAGCATAGTCAGTTTATTTCTAAAAAATTTCCATTAGGAGGTTGACGAGAGAAATCAATTTGTTATATAATTATCTCGAATTCAAGACATTTTATTTACGAGTATTTTTTTGTTCATATATCTCGAATTCAAACTATTATTATAAAGGGGATGAAAAGAAATGAGTATTTTAGCAAGCATCGGAATTTTACTTATTCGTATTCTTATAGGATTGTCCTTTATTGGGCATGGAGCACAAAAATTATTTGGTTCTTTTGGTGGTCACGGTTTAGAAGGAACGGGAGGTTTTTTTGAATCAATTGGTATTAAACCAGGAAAAACAATGGCGTTGATTGCGGGGTTAAGTGAATTTGTTGGTGGATTATTATTTTTATTAGGCTTGTTAACGCCAATAGGTTCTTTATTGATAATTGTCACAATGGTAATGGCAATTGTAAAAGTACATGGATCAAATGGGTTTTGGGCTACTTCAAATGGATATGAATTAAATTTATTATATTTAGTAGCTGCATTAGCTGGAGCATTTACTGGCGCTGGTGCTTATAGTCTTGATGCGTTATTCTTTTGATTAGATTAAATGTTGTTCATTTGGAATAAGTGCGCAGTAAAATATACTTCGTTTTTCTGTGGTCTCGGCTGTCTCGCAAATCCCATAGGAGTTTTTATGTATTCCGGCTGCTTCCTGTTAAAAAGATTGGAATCAGCTTCTTTTTTGTTAGTGTCATTGTAAGAATATTTAATCTTTATCAGCAAATTACACCCTTTGGTTTAAAAAGAATAAATCGTGGTAAATATAAAGTACAAGCAGATAGGGAAAACTAACCGTACGGATTTACATTGATATGCTGCAGCATTAATGGGTTAGAACTATCTTATAGGTTATATTTATAGAACTTAAATTACAAAGGAGTGTTATATATGGGATTTTTATGGTCATTAATTATTGGTGGAATTATCGGTTGGATTGCAGGATTAATTGTTGGAAGAGATATTCCTGGTGGAGTAATTGGTAATATTATTGCTGGATTTGTGGGAGCTTGGTTAGGATCCATGATTCTTGGAGACTGGGGACCATCGATTGCTGATTTTGCTATTATTCCAAGTATCATTGGTGCTGTAATTCTTGTGTTTGTATTAAGCTTAATCATGAGAGGCATGCGCAAAACAACATAATTATTATACAATCAAAGGACGAAGCATCTGCTTCGTCCTTTTCTAATAAGGTAAGAAAGTATAAGTTTTCTGAAGTCGATTTTTTTAAACTATCATTTAAAATTGTGTTTACGTCATCATCTGTGGTAGTGTTTAGTCCAATTTGATTATAAATAGACGCTTCATTCATAATCGTTAAATATAACGAACTGCTCATTATTATCCCAACATGTAATGGGTTTTTTGTTTATTGTCCAAATTCTTTTGTAAATAGTCTTTTAAAGCTTCAATTATAATAGTCACCAATATCATCCTGTCATTTTTTTGTCCGATAAAAGGGCAATCAGGACCAAAACAACAGAGGCGAAGACATAAGACTCGCAGGATGCGAGTCAATCGATGTTGCGTATTTAGTCGGTTTTCCTCTTTCACGCTTATTTAGCCGGCCAGCGCCTAGCCCCAGTGCGTCTTGCCTCCTCCCTCTCACTTTTTGAGTCAGGAGAACATTTTCTTCGGGGCTAAACAAGGTGCTTGCACTTTTTCTATAGAAAAAAAGTAACTTTGCAAAAATTTTTATATGGAATATATATCAATAGAAGGAAAAATAGGCGGTTCATCTAAAAAAGGAGCATAACATTCTATATTTTCTTCTGTTATTGGATGCTTAAACTGAATTTTAACAGCGTGTAATGCTTGTCTTGGATAAATCGTTTTTCCTCCATATAATACATCGCCAGCAAGAGGATGGCTAATAGAACTCAAATGAACACGGATTTGGTGTGTCCTCCCTGTATCAAGGGTACATGTGATTAAAGATAAATGCTCCTTCTTAAAATAATTTAGTACTTTATAATGGGTAATGGCCTTTTGTCCATTTACAGAAACTCTTCTTCTAGTTCCATGATGACGGTCACGGCCAATTGGCGTATTAATGGTTCCAGATTTGTTGGAAAAGCTGCCATGGGCAATCGCCATATAGGTTCTTTTTATTTTTCTTTCCCTTAACATTTGATCAAGCATCGTTCCTATAAGTTCATGCTTTGCAAATAAAATACAGCCTGAAGTATCTTTATCAAGACGATGAATATGTTTAATTTGCCTTTCTTCTCCGTTCATTAATACATAAAATACTACACCATTTAGTAAAGAACAGGTATCATCTGGTGTATTTGGATGTGTATCCATGTATGCGGGCTTATTAACGACTAATAAATAATCATCCTCATAAAGAATTGATAAATCCATATAAGTAGGTGGAATAGCAGGTGTATCATTAGTAAACAATTTAATTTTTAAAAGATCATTCTCTTGAACAGTTGTTTTCCAATTAGGATAGTTTGTATTTAACATTACCTTTTTCTCCATTTTAAACAGATGAATCTGTTTTTTGGAAGCAAATAAAACCTCTCCAAATATATCCTCTATCGATTTGCCATTCCATTTTGAAGGAACAGAAATAAAAAGCCATTCTCCTTTTCGTTCTGTTTTTATCATATGTTTCTCCTTTACATTAGACGAAAAATTTATATTCAAAATATGTATTAAAATAATGAAAGACTGCATATCATGGTTTTAATTACCACGGAAAAGAGCCTCTCCATATGTTATCCTATTGATATTACTTTAAGTAAAAAAAACACGCAACTATAAATAAAGGGTGGTCCGTTTACATGAAGGTAGTTTATGCATCAACACCTACACAGGCAGAGAAGATTAACGAACTTATACAAACATTTTATTCCACTATATTTCCATATTATTTTTCTGATGATGAAATTCAACAGTTTTCAAGTTTAAATATTTTAAAGCCTACAGCTGAAGAAATGGGCAGGATAGGTACGTTAAAGGTTTCTTATCAAATCATAACAGCTTTACAAACGATTATTTCTATTCTAGAAGTTCCACAAAATACAAATAAGTATAAACAAATATTTGCGAAAAATGTACAAATATTACGGGAAAATGAATTATGTTTTCCTTTTGAATTAGAAAATTTTAAAGGAGAAGGAAATGCTAAAGAATTTAACGGAACTACTTTAAGCATTTTTTCTGAATCAACTAATTCTTTTTTAATTTAGGGTTTTATTTAAAGGTTGTAGAAAGGAAAAAGTGGTTCTTAGCAGTCCGAAGAACTAGCTTTTTTTGAATGCGAAGCGATCTTTATGGATTTCTATATTTTAAATAAAAACAGAGCTTCGACAAGTATATTGCCAAAGCTCTGTTTTTTATTTTAAAGTATTGTCTTCAAACCATTGTTTAAAAGTTTTTCCTTCTTGATAACCGACTATTCGTTTTGTTTCTTTTCCGTCTTTGAATTGAACGATGGTTGGTGTTGACTCGATTGCGTAATCATCCCAGCCTTGTTCATACTCTAGTAAATTATATTGAACAAGGTCAATTCCTAAGTCTTCTGCAACAGGATTAACAATAGGCGTAGTTTTCTGGCAGTAGGTACAATCAGGGCTGTAAAAATAAACAGTTACATCTTTTTTTTCTTTTATGTTTTTTTCCAGTTCTTTTGGCTGGATAATGTTTTGATAGTTAGGATTATTTAATTGCTCAATAGTCGCTGCAGCTAAATCTTTATCACCATAAGGGCTGTTTTCCATTGCCTTTTCTTTTTTCATATGAGACAAAAAAGCAACACCGGCAAATAATACAATGATGAAGATAAGAAAAAATAGTATTTTTTTCATTCTTTATAATTCTCCTTTGTTTTTTTCCAAACAATGACGCTGCATAAAAATATAATAATAAATCCAATTAAAGCTAAAAAGGGAATGGTGATAAAGCCAAACCAATTTATATATTCTCCAGTGCAAGGAACTCGTCCACAAGAAGGAGCAGAATTAGCTACAAAGCTTAATTTCTGCAAAGAGTAGTGATATAAAGAGGTGCAGGCACCAATTGCGGCAATAATCATGGTATAAAAGGTAATTCGATAATCTTTGCGGATAACAGCAAGCCCTAAAATAATGACAAATGGATACATAAGAATTCGTTGGTACCAGCATAGGGTGCATGGTTCAAATTCTCTGATCTCTGAAAAATATAAACTGCCAAACATACTAATGACAGCTGCTGCCCAAGCAAGAAAAAGAACGTTCTCACAAGGATCAGTTTTCTTTTTGGTCTTCCTATTCATAGAAGTCTCCTTTGTCCCATTTTTTTACAAAATAAATATAGAGTCAGAGCTCCATGAAAAAATCACAACTTTGACTCCTTTTCCATACAGAAAGTATAAAGAAATTTTTGGATACTGTAAATAAATTAGGTTATTTGTCTTATGATACCAAAAAAAGTTAATATAAAGAGAAGAACAAAGGATTAGTTTGCTTACAAAAAGGGAATTGTAATGAAAATATACAAAATAAGGGGAGTTAATCAAGAAATGACAAAGTTAGATTTATCAAAATTTGAAAAAAAATTAATCATTCGGAATATGGAATATCGCGATATTGATAATATTCTAACATTACAAGCGACTTGTTTTCCAGGAATGGATCCATGGAAAAAAGAGCAGCTGGAAAGCCATTTGAATTTATTTCAGGAAGGTCAAATTGTAGCGGAATACGACGGGGAGGTTATTGGTTCCTGTTCAAGTCTTATTATCAATTTTGATGAATACGATGATCGACATACATGGGATGATGTAACAGACAGCGGTTATATTACGAATCATAATCCAGATGGTTATAATTTATATGGAATTGAAGTAATGGTGCATCCAAAATTCAGAAGAATGAAAATTGGACATCGTTTATATGAGGCAAGAAAAGAACTAGTCCGCAGATTAAATTTAAAAAGCATCATTATTGGCGGCAGAATTCCAAACTACTATAAATTTGAGAATAAAATGAGTGCAAGAGAGTATGTGCATGAAGTCTCTCATCATAAGATTTATGATCCTGTTCTTTCCTTTCAGCTATTAAATGACTTTACTTTGATGCGGATAAATCCTAATTATATGCCTGATGATATACAATCAAAAAAGTATGCTACCTTGATGGAATGGAATAATGTAGAGTATTTGCCGCAAACAAAACGATTCTTTAAAAGCAGCTACCCTGTACGCATTTGTGTTGTTCAATACATGATGAGACAAATTAAAAGCTTTGAGGACTTTGCAAATCAAGTAGAATATTATACCGATGTCGCATCGGATGCAGAATCTGATTTTGTTGTTTTTCCTGAAATTTTTACAACGCAGCTTATGTCTTTTCTAGATGAAAAGGTTCCAAGCAACGCGATTAGAAAAGTGACGGAATATACGGAGCAATATATTGAATTATTCACTAATTTGGCGATTCGCTATAATATTAATATTATTGGCGGTTCCCATTTTGTAAAAGAAGAGGATGATGAAATTTATAATATTGCTTATCTTTTTAGACGAGATGGAACAATTGAAAAACAATATAAACTACATATTACGCCAAATGAACAAAAATGGTGGGGGATAAACAGTGGAGATCAAATAAAAGTTTTTGATACAGATTGTGGAAGAATTGCTATCCAGATCTGTTATGATATTGAGTTTCCAGAACTTGCAAGAATCGCAACAGAAATGGGAGCAAAAATCATTTTTACCCCATTCTGTACAGAAGATCGACAAGGTTATTTACGTGTACGTTATTGTGCGCAAGCAAGAGCAGTAGAAAATCAAATATATACCGTTATTGCTGGAACTGTTGGAAATCTTCCACAAACAGAGAATATGGATATTCAATATGCACAATCTGCTATTTTTGCTCCTTCTGATTTCGAATTTGCAAGAGATGGTATAGTAGGAGAAACGAATGCAAATATTGAAATGGTAATGATTGGTGACGTTGATTTAGAAATTTTGAGAAGACAGCGTCAAGATGGTACAGTAAGACAATTAAAAGACAGAAGAACAGATATTTATAAAGTGGAATATAAAAAATAAAGACTGCTGCAAAAAACTTTTATTAAAGGTAAGAAAGCAGAAGTTGTCTGAAGTCTGATAAGTGTCTAGCTCCAGTGAGTATTGCCTCTAAAGTAAAGAACACTTTTTGAGTCAGGAGAACATTTTTCTTCGGGGCTTACCAAGGCGCTTGAGCTTTTCTTAAAAGATAAGAAAGTATAAAATTTTTCAACTTAGATTAATGTCTAGCTACAGCGCCTAGCCCCTGTGAAAGATAACCTCCTGCCTCTAAAAGTAAAAAGCACTTTTTGAGTCAGGAGAACATTTTTCTTCGGCGCTGAACAAGGTGCTTGCGCTTTTCTTATTGGCGCAACCTAAAAACACAATCTTTTAGAGCCAACATAAAAAATGGAAAGTTTATGCTATGAAAAATGGTGCCTTAAGAGGCACCATTTTTTTGGTGGAATTCTATTTGTTAACTTAAATTTGTATGGACGAGTTCATCCATCGCTAAGTCGTTGGCGTGTTCGATATAGCGTAATAAGGAATACAGGTTTTCTTCTATTACAGCATAGTCATGTTCAAAGTTATAGGCATGCAGGAAAAACTCTATTTTTTTGGATAAAAAATTGTCTTTTGTGCGAACCATTAATATTAACAAATTGTCCCATTCGGAACGATGTGTATAGTACAGAGCGCGATCATAATCCACTTTATTCAATTTAGGCCCTCCTTTATTTGAAGGAGATGATAATAGTATATGAAAAATCATCAAAACGTTGCACCCTAAAACTTGGTTATCTTGATATAAGTGGGTTATCATCTTTTACCTGTATAAAGCATTATTAAAAAGGGGAAGGTGATGCGAGAGTTCTCAATCAATAAGGAACTAGAGGAAAATTATGTTTTTTCGGTTTCTTATGAATAGAAATGTTAAGTTTTCACAAGATAAGGTAAAAAAGGTGTTTTTTATGAAGAAATTAATCGTATTTTTGGGAACATTTTATTTCCTGTTTTTTATACCAACCGTAACAAATGCACAGACTAGTGTTGTTAATATTGCTGAACCTTATTCCTTTGTTGATTTTCAGAATGATGTTTGGCAATTAAAGAACAAATATAAAGACAATATTCAAATAGAGACAATTGGAACATCCGAATATGGAAGAAAGATTTATGCCATTAAGCTTGGTAACGGCAGGAAAAATGTATTAATGATTGGTGCGCATCATGGAAGAGAGTGGATAACCTCTTTAATGCTTATGAAAATGGTTGAAAACTATGTGAGTTCTCCTATTCCAACTAATCAATTAGATGATATATCGGTATGGTTTGTACCGATGCTAAATCCAGATGGTATAACAATCCAACAAGGTGATTTGCAAAAATTCCCTATTTTTGCAAAAAAGACAATTAAAAGGATGAACAATGATTCTTCTGATTTCTCTCGTTGGAAAAGCAATGCAATGGGAGTGGATTTAAACAGACAATATCCAAGTGGATGGAATGAATTAAATGAAACAAGCGGCATGCCTTCCTATAAAAACTATAAAGGAAAACAACCGTTAGAAGCGAAGGAAGTGAAGGCAATCGTTCAGTTTACAAAGAAAATTAACCCGTTGATTGCTGTTTCTTATCACGCTACAGGGCAGGAAATATTCTGGGAATATAAAAATGGAGACAATCTGAAAAGAGATAAACAAATTGCCGAGAGAATTGCTGATTCTACTGGATATAAGCTTAGTGTGCCGAAAAAAGATGCTATAGGAGGAGGATATACTGATTGGTTTATTCAGCAATATCATTTGCCGGCATTAACAATAGAAATTTGTCCCCTTGTAGAAGAAAGTAATCCGCCACTGTCTACATTTGCGGAAGAATGGAAAAGAAATAAAGAAGTGTTGAATATTTTAGCAAATGAAGCAAAAAGAATAAACAAGACACATAAAAACATTAGAACAAACAAATAATAGGAAAAAATAAATTTGGAGGAACTTATGAAAAATCGTTGTTTTCCTATTTTAATTGCAAGTATTTTATTGATGGCCTTTATGTTCCCATCCCATAATATCGCTGTTCAAAAATTAGATTATGAAAAATATGGGAATATTGCAATTGCAGTCGTAAAGGCAGATTATCCAAAAGATAATGTCACAGACTATGAATATTTAGGCAGAAAAAAAATCTCTACAATGGAAGTACAAGACTCCTTTAAATTTCAAGTGAAAGAAAATGGAAATGAAAAGGTTGTAATTGTGACGATAAACCATAATATTAAAAAAGAGAAATTTTTATCTTTAGTAGTGGAAGAACAAGAAGCTCAAAATAAAAAATAATCTTTTTTTGAATAGTAAAGTCATTTTGGACAGTCCCAGCGAATGCTAGGACTGTCACAATCATAATAAATAAAAGAAAATGAACTCTGGAAAAACAGCCTTTAATAAATATCTCTTTTAGTAAAAGAAATAAAGGAAATAAGCAATCCGCAAGCCCCCCAAACAGCTAAAACGGTTAGGGAAAAAGGAAGAGACATTCCATCAATGGGAGGAATATTTCCTTGTAAATAATCGGTTAAACGTAAGTTCACCATAAATAAGTATTTAGCCGATTCCCATGAAGAGGCAATAGAGCTGATAATGGTTCCAGATATTAAAAATGCAAGCATGACACCCATTCCTGCTGCAGTGCTTCTTATAAGTACGGATAGCATAAAGGATAATGTTCCAACAACTAAAGATACAAACCATGCAAGTCCAAACACCATTAAAATATAATGCCATTGAGGAATAAGATGGACACCTGTTGTATTTAATTCACCAGCTTTGACGGTGAATCCTGTAAGTACTGGTGCTGTCCAGCCACTATAACCAAAAAATAACCCTGAAATAATGTAGGCAAATAATCCGAACATAAATAAAATCAGCGAGACAGATAAAACAAGTGTAATATATTTGCTCAATAAGATTTTCCATCGCCTAACTGGCCGAGTAAGCAACAGCTTTATCGTACCAAGACTTCTTTCGGATGAAACAAGATCAGCAGCCACAATCATCACCATTAATGGAAGCAGCAATTGCATCGAATTATCAAGAAATATTCGCAAAAAAGTAGGAGCTCCAGGATCCTGTGGGTTAATATTATGATCTAAATAATATTGTGATTGACTAATACGAACTTTCAGCTGGTTTCTCCATTCATCCGAAATTCCACTTGATCCTATTCGATTTTGCATATCAATAATAGATTGCTGTAAAGTAGTCCGCCAATCCGAATCACCAAGCCGTTTTTTTACATTTTCAATTTCACGATACTGCGCGTATGTAAACATAGAAATCATAACAGCGATAATAAGGGTAATAACAATAAGTCGTTTGCTTTTAACCAATTTTAGCATTTCATTATAGATAAGCTTATTCAATTGATTCACCACCAGTCAGCTCTAAAAACAGATTTTCCAATGAAGGTATTTGTCGATTCATTTCTTTTATTTCGACACCTGCTTCAAAAAGCAGTCTACTCCAGCTGCTTACATCATCCTCTATATATGGGGTAATAACTGTTTCCCCTTCCACTTTAACTGTAGGAAGTACTTGCTTCAATATCTTTAAGCCAGTACTAAATGGAGTAAAACGCCAGATTAGTTTCTCTTGTTCCGCTAACAATGTTTGTACATATTCAGTATGGATAATTTTTCCGTTTAGAATAATGGAAACACGATCACATAAAAGTTGAATTTCACTTAATAGATGACTCGAAACCAATACACTTAATCCTTCTTCTTTTGCTAAATAGCGAATAAATTGTCGCATTTCCCGAATTCCAGATGGGTCCAAGCCATTAGTTGGTTCGTCTAAAATTAGTACACGGGGTCTACTTAATAGTGCTTGTCCAATTCCTAATCTTTGCCGCATTCCTAAAGAATAAGTTTTCACTTTATCATGAATACGCTCCTTTAACCCAACTAATTCGACGACCTCCATTATTCTTCCATCATCAACATTTGCTAACATTCTGGCAAAAAACTTTAAATTTTCCCATCCTGTTAAATAGGGGTAAAGCTCAGGGTTTTCTACGATACAGCCTAAGCGCTCCATTGCTTTTGAAAAGTTGCTTCTTACATTGTAGCCACAAATATGAATAGAACCAGAACTTGGTTTGATGAGACCAACTAACATTCGAATGGTCGTAGTTTTCCCAGCTCCGTTTGGTCCAAGAAAGCCGAATACTTCACCGCTTTTTAATTCAAAGCTGATATTTTTTATAATTTCTTTTTTTCCAATCTTTTTTGTTAAATTGTGTACAGATAAAGTAATTTCACTCACTTTTCCTCCACCTCCCATGAGATTAGGGATGCTACTCTTTCAGCCATTAAATGATATCCTTTCGTATTTGGATGGAAATGATCAGAATATAAAAAGGATTGTACATTTTGTTGAAAAATATCGTATGTAGGTACAAAGATAATATTAGAATAACCAGAAGATATTTCTGCTGTTTCGTTGTTCCAATCTCTAACAACCTTAGAAGTTGCGGCATGGTTCTCTAAATCGCTAAAAGGATTGTATAGTCCAATTAGATAAACAGGAGCTTCTTTATTCATTGAGCGAAGTGTGGAAAGAATAGTCTCTAAATTCTTCTTATACGTTGTCCCTAATGCTGTAATGGATTTTTCATCTAGGTTATTTAACGTTTGTCCGCCTTGAAATAAATCATTTCCACCAATTGTAATAAATAGGATATCTGCATTGCTTACTTGCCTTTGAATTTCTTGCTGTGTAACCTGCTTGGCCAGCTGTTTAGAAGTTAGTCCTTTTACGCCATAATTAGACAGGGAAATAGTTTCTTTTGTTTTTTCTTGAAGTGTTTCTTTTAAGTAGCCAATATAGCCTTCTCCTGCATCATCACCAGTTCCGCGTGTTAAAGAATCACCAAGTGCGAGCAGTTGTATCCCATCTTTTTTTGCTGCATCTATTTTGGACTTAGTCGGAGTCGTTTCTACCTTTGCACTGGCAGTAGTAGAATAGTCTACTAAACATAAACCTAGCCCAATAATCCATGTAAAACAAAAAAGAACGGAAAATATCAGTACGATAAATGTCCAATTTTTTTTCATATTTGTCCTCCTAATAAAAGAATCATTCACTAATAAAAAAAGAAATAAACCTAATTTAGAAACAAAAAGAAATTTTTAAAAGAGGTTGGCACGAACTTAAAGTGTAAAGAATATGTAAAAAAACCACTTGGTATAAATATACCCTAAAAAATAATGGATTAATAAAGATGTGCTTTCATTATTTTAAAAGAAGATTAACTGTAAATTAGGAATGAAGGGATTATAAGGGAGAGAAGGATGGAAAGAAGCTAGGAAAAAATTCGTCAACAGCTGCTTCGTATGGATCTGAATAAAAATATGAGTATGAAGAAGATAGGAGGTACTAATGCATAGAAAATCGATAAGTATTAGAGGAAGCAAGAAACATAAAACATCAGATGGATAGTCGAATGGATTTAATAAATCCTGAGCCATTCGACTGATATGCTTCTTAATGAATATCCTTTTTCTTAAATCTTCCGCCTCGAACTTCTGAGATATTGGCAATGGCAAGAAAGGCAGAGGGATCAGCTTCTTCAATAATTGTTTTTAGCTTTGCTTCTTCCAGCCGGTTTATAACACAAAAAATCACTTTTTTGTTATCACCTGTGTACGCTCCTTCTCCTTTTAGATAGGTTACGCCGCGACCTAGTCTCGCTAATATAGTGTCACCAAGGAAATCTGCACGATCGCTTATAATCCAGACAGACTTGGATTCATCAAGTCCTGCAATGACAATATCAATTACTTTGAACGCAATAAAATAAGCAATCAGTGAGTACATCGCACGATTCCATGTGAAAATAAAACCAGCACATATAAAAATAAATACATTAAAAAACATAATAATTTCTCCAACAGAAAAAGGGCTTCTTTTGCTAAATAAAAGGGCAAGAATCTCTGTACCATCTAATGAACCGCCAAAACGAAGTACAATACCTACTCCGATTCCAAGAATAATGCCTCCAAATACAGTGGCAAGAAGTAAATCTTTTGTGAAAACAGGAAAGTCATGGAGAAAAATGGTTGTAACCGAAAGGACAGAAATACCTAATAAAGTGGAGAAGGCAAAGGTTTTGCCAATTTGTTTATAGCCGATGTAGAAAAAAGGAATGTTTAAAAGGAAGATAAAATAGCCTAACTTTAATTCTAATAAATGCGATAAAATGATGGATATACCAACAATACCACCATCTAAAATTTGATTAGGAACAAGAAATTCTTCGATTCCAATTCCCATTAAGATACTGCCTATAATAATAAAAAAAATGCGGCGTGCTAAAATCTTTTTCGGTAAAACCTTATGTTGAGGCTGCTGTAAAGTTAAACCAGCATCAAAACTTGGTGATTCCATTTAAATTCCTCCTTAAGTTATGAAAATTTCGAATATTTAACCCAAAAATAATCCCTTATAAAACATAAAAACTAATAGGGGTATCCAATGAAGTTTAAACAAGCAAGAGTAGACAACCATGCAACCAAATTTGTACCATGAACGATGAATAATAGGCCATTTGACTAAGTACGTTGATAGGCTGAAGCAGGGAGCAGTCTGGGCACATGAAGATTCCTGCGGGAAAGCGAAGTGTATACCACCTGCGGAACCATTTTTTTTCAGAGTAGAGTTTAAGGAAAGAGTTGATAAAGGCTTAAGTGAAGGAAACCTTAAAGCATTTAAAAAAAGAAACTTACTATTTCTATTTTATCATAAGAGAGGAAGACCCGCCTATTGATTAGTACCAAAGAACAAAAACTTAACTCTATTTTGAAATGTAGGCAAGAAAACAATGCGGCAAGAGAATAAAAGCCTTGTTGCATACAGACTAAGTAGCTTTTTATTTATCTGCGTACTTAGTCTGCCAGAGCTTAGCATTTGAAAGTATTTGCTTTTTCCTTTAAAACTAAAAATACTTTTCCTTGATTAAGAGGAGAGTTTTTTAGAATTACTTTAGAAGTCTCACTGTTTCTTATTTAAACCATCCTTTAATCTTAAACAATGCGAACATTCCAATAACAATTAGAATCATGAATGCTAATAAATAGAAATAACCATATCTCCATTGTAATTCTGGCATATGCTGAAAGTTCATTCCATATAATCCAGCGAGAAAGCTTAAAGGCATAAATATAGTTGTAATAACTGTAAGAATCTGCATAATACGATTTGAATGGTGGGAATTATAAGATAAATAGCTGTCTCTAATATCTGTAGTTATCTCTCGGTTTGATTCAATCATTTCTGTAAGTTTTAATAAATGGTCATATATATCAGAATAGTATTCCCGTTTATTCCAAACAGCTGATAATTTATTTGTATTAATCATTTTGTATAAAAGATCTCTCATTGGAATGACTGTATGCCTTAACGATAGCAATTGATGTCTTGTTTTAAATAAATCGTCCAACAGTACTTCCATTGTTTTCTTCTGTGAATTTTCATCGATTTCTGTTAGAAAATCTTCAATTTCATAAACGATGGGGAAATAGTTATCTACAATTTGATCCAAGAGTTGATAAAGAACCGTATATTGCGTCCAGTTAGAAAGATTTGTGTCATGTAAGAGACTTTCTTTTACAGTGCTTACTTCTATACATTGATGATGATGGAATGTAACAATATAATTGTCGCCAACAAAAAGATTTAGTTCATCTTTTTTGAATGTCTTACTATCTAAACTATGTGTGACAAAAAAAGTATACTCCTCAAAATAATCTATCTTTGGCCTTTGCAAATTGTGTAAACAATCTTCTATTGAAAGAGGATGAAACTGAAGTGGGTTTCTTAAATAAGTTATTTCAGCTTCAGTCGGTTGGTCAAAATCAATCCAATACCATTCATAGGAATGTTCATGCAATTTTTCAATTGAAATATTTGTTAAGATTTTCTTTTCATTTGTAATCGCCATTATATTGATCATAAGAACTCCTTTTTTCAAACAACTAACCATTTTTTAAGACTAATTTACCGAAATCATTTATTATTATGCAATGTTATGGTTGTTTTGTAAATATTTTACCTCCATGCATAGTGTGTGTCTCACTTGACTATTTCATCAATTGAAGTTATCATTTTAATCACTAAGTTACAAAAAGTAAGTTAAGTATTATCTGGAGGGGAAAAAATGACTGAAAATATATCGAATGTTGATTTTTTTACTGTTCTTAATGAACGTAGAGCCGTAAAGGTTTATGATGAAACATTTACATTATCAAAAGAAGAAGTGGAAGATCTTCTTACACTTGCAGGAAGAGCACCGTCTGCTTGGAATTTACAACAATGGAAATTTGTTGTATTCCATGGAGAAGAGGCACAGCAAAAATTACTTCCGATTGCATTTAATCAGGGGCAAATTGCACAATCTTCTGCTGTTATTGCTATTTTAGGTGATTTGGAAGCAAATAAAAATGCTGACGAAATTTTTGCAAATGATATCGAAAAGGAAAGAATGACTTCGGAAATTGCAGAAGTAGTAAAAGGGCAAATTAATGGTGCTTATCAAAACGAACAATATAAAAGGGATGCAGCAATTAGTAATGCTTCATTGGCAGCAATGCAGTTAATGCTTGCAGCGAAAGGAAAAGGGTTAGATACATGCGCTATTGGTGGATTTAATAGTGACTCTTTTGTAAAGGAGTTTCAGATTTCTGAAAGATATTTGCCAGTAATGCTGATTACAGTTGGAAAGGCTAAAGCTCCAGGACGTGAAACAGATCGACTTCCATTAAGTAAAACTACAACATGGATATAAAGTGAAGCCCTTCTTGGTGCGGGTTGCTGCCTGTTAATAGGAGTTAAAAACAAGCAAATCAGAGTTAATCTTTGATTTGCTTGTTTTTTTTTTGATCTAAGTCAATAGGAAAGGGTGAATGCTTATAGTGAAAAAGGGAATAATGGAGAAAATCCAATAAAAGTTTACTGATTAATTTTGCTATAATAAAGATATAAAGAACAATATGCAACAAATTTTGCACCATGGCGCTTGAAAAGAAGCAGTTTCCCTAAGTTTTTTGTTAGTTGAACAGGGGAGCAGCCAGAATACATGAAGACTTTCGTGGGAGGCTCGTAGATGAGCCTGCAGGAAAGCGAAGTGTGGACTATTTGAGAGCCAAAGCCTCTTTTCAGGGAAGGCTAATGGTAGAGTTTAGTGAGGATGAATAAGATGAAAATACTTGTTATCGAGGATAATGAAAGTGTATGTTCCATGCTTGAAATGTTTTTTCTAAAGGAACAGTATGAGGGGAAGTTTATCCATAATGGGAAAGAAGCCTTAGAGTACTTTATGGAGAACCAGGAGTGGGATATTATAATTGTTGATTGGATGCTCCCAGGGATGGAAGGGGTAACGATCTGCAGAAAAATAAGAGAGATAAGCTCGGTTCCCATTATAATGTTAACCGCCAAAGACAGTGAATCAGATCAAGTTTTAGGGCTTGAAATGGGGGCAGATGATTATGTAACAAAGCCCTTTAGTCCACTAACATTAATGGCACGAATAAAAGCGGTAACTCGCCGTTATCAAAAGGATCTCAAGAATACCACCGAACAAAATTTTTTGACAAGTGAGCATTTCAAAATCAGTAAAGAAACAAGAGAAGTCCGATACAATGGACAACTTCTTTCCAATTTAACACCAAAGGAATTTGACTTGCTATATTTCTTAATTAGTAATCCTAAACAGGTTTTTACAAGGGAACAATTACTTGATCGAGTATGGGGATATCAATTCTATGGAGATGAACGAACGGTAGATGTCCATATTAAAAGATTAAGGAATAAAATAGGCACAAAAGAACAGCCGTTTATTCACACCATCTGGGGTGTAGGATATAAATTCGATGAGAGGGAAGAAAAAGAAGGGTAATAGAAAACAGCATAAAACATACATCACCATATAACAAAAACCATAATGCTATTAACACTACATCATGGGCTTACAAGGCACATAAAAAGAAGCAGTTTTCTTAAATATAAGCAAGGAGCAGTCAGCATACACGAAGACTCCCGCGAGAATGCGAGAAAGACGAGACCCCGCAGGAAAGCGAAGTGTATGCAGGCTGCGGACTCATTGAGAGAGCTCAGGGTAGCCAAAATAAAAAAGAACCTCCAAATACTATAAAGTAATAGTTTGGAGACTCCCTTTTTCTAGTTAAGAAACAATTTCAGCTTCAGATGCAGAAGAAACAGCTGGCTTATGCACCTGGTGAATTTCTGTAGCGTCATTTTGTTCTAATGATAATACAGGAATTTTTGTTACTTCAATATATTTAATATGATGTTCTTCCATCTCTAAGATTTTAAAAGAATAAGATTCAAAAGTAATGGTATCTCCTTCAGTTGCTTCAAAATTAGAAGTTAAAATCCAACCACCCAAAGTATCAATGCTGTCTTCGTTCATTTCCACATTCAACAAGCTATTCACTTGAGTGATTAAAACTTTTGCATCAATAATATAATGATCTTCCTTCACTTTTTGAATACTTGGGATCTCATCAATATCAAATTCATCTCGAATTTCACCAACGATTTCCTCGATAATATCTTCGACTGTTACAAGTCCTGAAGTTCCACCATATTCATCCATTAAAATGGCCATATGAATTCTTTCTTTTTGCATTTTAACTAAAAGATCCTGAATAGGAAAAGTCTCAATTACTCTAATGACAGGCCTTATATAAGGATCTAATTTTTTGGAAGTTAAATCTCTTGTTCTAAGCAATTCCGCCATGATCTCTTTCACATTGATCATTCCGATAATATGATCCTTATCACCATCCGTAATAGGATATCTGGTGAATTTCTCTTCGTGAATCACTTCTAATAAATCTTCTAGCGTACTTGTTTTTTCAAGGGATATCATTTCCGTTCGCGGAACCATAATTTCTTTAGCAATTCGGTTGTCAAATTCAAATATTTTATTTACATACTTAAACTCTGATTGGTTAATTTCACCACTTTTGTAACTTTCAGAAAGGATAATTTGAAGCTCTTCTTCAGAATGAGCAAGTTCATGTTCTGAAACAGGTTTTAATCCAAATGCACCTACGATAACTCTTGCAGAACCATTTAGCAGCCAAATAAATGGATACAAAATTTTATAGAAGCCAATTAAAGGTCGTGCGGTTAACAGAGCAATAGTTTCTGCTTTTTGTATTGCTAATGTTTTAGGTGCCAATTCTCCAACTACCACATGTAAAAAAGTGATAATCGCAAAAGCTAAAGAGAATGAGAGGATTTTTATTGCCGTTTCTGGTACAGAAATCATTTCAAGAAAAGGTCTAATAATGTGCTGAATGGTTTCTTCTCCAAGCCAGCCAATGCCAAGTGCTGTAATGGTAATACCTAATTGACAAGCAGATAAGTATTCATCTAAATTACTAATCACTTTTTTAGCTGCGATTGCACTTTTGTTTCCTTCTTCTATAAATTGATCAATTTTTGAACTGCGAACTCTAATAATAGCAAACTCTGAAGCTACAAAAAAGGCAGTACAAGCAATCAAAATGGCTATAAAAACCAAGTTAAATATGTCCAATAAGTTTCCTTATCTCGTGGGAACGAGTAAGGGGTCACCTCCTGATTAATACATCTATTAAGTTTTTACATACAGTTAGTTAATTGGTCAAAGCAGCTGTATGGTCGTGCAAGTGTAATGCTTTTAAATGTTTTTCTTTCAATATAACGGATTAATAATAAGGCTTTTTATGATTAGAATTGCTGGATTTTTCGCCCATTATACTTTATTTACGCTCAGGTATTTACTAGTTTTGAGTTTAGTATAATAATTAATCGATTTATAGAAAGTTTTTTACTCTCATTTATTACATAGACAACCCCATTATACCACCTCAAACTTTCATAAATGATTACCAATAATTATACGTTAAGGCAAACTGTACAGTCAAACTTTGTATTTTTTTAATATTCAGTCATTATGTTTTATGTGTTTTTTTTTCTTTGTCTACTTTGAAAAAAAGTTTTGGCTTTCTCAATAAGTCCGCAGCCGGAATACACTTCGCTTTCCATGGGGCGGGCGGCGAGCCTCCTCGGAGCTAAAGCTCCTTGCGGGGTCTCGCCTGTCCCGCAAATCCCATAGGAGTCTTCGTGTATTTCGGCTGCTCTCTGCTTTAACAAATCCGAACTTAATTAAACTGCTATTTTCATCGTTCATGGTGCCAATTTGTTTGCATGGATGTCTACCGAGAAAAAAAGCTTTGGCTTTCTCAATAAGTCCGCAGCCGGAATACACTTCGCTTTCCTGAGGGGTCTTGTTTTATTTAGAAGTATGGCTGTGTTTCAACTTTTTTTGTCATTTTATTCAAAACAACAAAGTCATAGGAAATAGTCCTGTTAAAAAGCTTTCTTTCTCATATTGTATGTTGAAAGCAACTGAATATGAAAAAGAAAGCTTTATTTTAGAGCCTTTTTTTACTCGTTTTGTTAAACTTGCCTGTTGATTGAAGGGATAGGCGTTTTTCTAAGCAAGTTTCTGACAAATCTGCTCAATTGCAAAGGGTAGATAATTAGTTTGTTAACACAACTGTTTTATAAGCATTAGGGTTTTCGTTATTTAGCATTCTTTGCAATGATTTCTCGAACCTCTATGCTGCAAACATGTTGATTTTTCATTTTAGCAATTTTAAATTCAAAATGATTATATAAAATGGATTGACCTTGTTGTAATTCAGGATATTCGGATAAAAGCCATCCTCCTATTGTATGAATATCATCATGCTCTAAATGGAGTGGAAGAATATGATTTACATCCTCTAATAGAAGCTTAGAATCAAAAATATAATGATGCTCGTTCACTTTTTGAATATGGGGCAATTCGTTGATATCATATTCATCACGAATTTCTCCTACTATTTCTTCTAAGATATCTTCAACAGTAACAAGACCAGCTGTTCCTCCAAATTCATCATGAAGAATGGCCATGTTAATATTCTCTTTTTGCATTCGCAGTAAAATAAGTTGAATAGGAATGAACTCCATTACATCAATAACAGGTTGAATATATGATTTTAATGGCTTTTCATCAATAGATTTATTTCTAATGCAATCTGTTAAAAGCTGTTTTATATGTACAAAACCAATAATATTATCTTTATCATCATTTTTAGTGATGGGATATCGACTGTATCGCTGATTTTGAACGATCTGCAATACTTCATCAATTGTTAGCTCTTCTGTTAATGTAACCATCTCTGTTCGTGGAACCATTATTTCATTGGCAACACGGTTGTCAAATTCAAAAATTTTATTAACATATCGAAATTCGGAAGTGGTTATTTCCCCGCTTTTATAGCTTTCAGCAAGAACTAATTGCAGCTCTTCCTCTGAATGTGCCGGTTCCCCTCCGCTTGGATTTTTAATACCATATAATCTTGCAACAAGCCTGGCAGCATGATTTAAAATCCAAATAAAAGGATACATGCATCTATAAAATAATCTTAATGGTTTAGCAAAAATTAATGTTACTTTCTCTGTTTGTTGAATGGCAATTGATTTTGGGAAAAGTTCCCCGACCACAACATTAATATAAGTAATAACAGAAAAGGATAGAATAAAAGCAATAATAGGAGCAAGGGTTGGAGGAATGGCCACTTTAGTTAAAAGAGGCTGAATTAATTTTAATACTGTCGGTTCTCCTAACCAGCCTAGCCCAAGAGAAGTGATGGTTATTCCCAGCTGACATGCTGAAAGATAACCGTCAATATTTACAAGAATATTTTTGACTGTAATAGCATTTGCGTTCCCCTCTGCAATCAACTGTTCAATTCGTGTAGGCCTTACTCTTACTATAGCGAATTCTGAAGCAACAAAAAATGCAGAAAAAGCGATTAGTAAACATATGAGTAAAAGATTTGTTAGAATCATTTTTCTTTCAACACCATTCATTTGTAATGTTAATAAACAAAAGCAGGTAAAATATAATGGAAGGATGGGTTCTTCCTTATTTCCTATTTATAAAAAGAAATAATGTGTAATCCTATTAGCACCATAAAATCACATTCCATACATTGTTCCTATTTCTCTTTTCTTACCATTCTAAACTTATTTTTTTGTTTTCGAAAACGATTATCGATAATTTTATAAAAAACATGAGTTTTTTTAAAGTCAGACGAACGACTGCTCCTAGTTCTTGTGAGTATGGCCCTTGACTCGGAAAGTAAAAGGCACTTTCCGAGTCAAAAGTACATTTTTCTTCAGAGCTGTTCAAGGAGCCCCGCGCTTTATGAATGATGTACAAGCTTTTGTTTTTCTTTCCATTCTTTTAGAAGCATACTATACAAAGCTAAATCATGAAAATGATCATATAAAAACTCGCCATCTCTTATAATTCCTTCTTTTTTAAAATGTAATCTTTCTGGAATAGCCATGCTTTTTTTATTGTTTAAACCACAGCGTATTTCTATACTATTTAAGTGTAAATAGTAAAAGGCATATTTTAATACAGAAATACCTGTTTTTTGCTTGATTCCTGTTCCTTGAGATGCTTCATCTAGAAAATAACGAATGCTTGCAT
>JBDNRM010000058.1:0-20635 GCA_047718615.1 Bacillus sp. (in: firmicutes)
TATGAATGTTAGATATATTATTTGTATCAATAGTAATAGCGTTCTTTATAAATAGGGTGGTTCCTAAGATGATGATAAAAAATGAAAATAAATAGATAAGATAGGTTCTAGAAGAGCCAGTTAATAAGCTACTGGTTATTCTACGAGAAAACTTTTCTGTACTCTTTAAAATACCGTCATAAAGGTGGTTAAGTGAAATTCTGTCTGGAAAGATGCTATACACCCTACCCCATCTTGTATAAGTCTTGTAAAGTAAGAAACCTATAACAACAACACCAAAGGTCATGAATAATTCTATGTTAAAAAAACCATGCCAGAATGAAATATGAACGTCCACTGTAAAATTAGGCATTATAGCAGCAACAGCTGGTGAAATAATTGTAGTCGACAGGACATTAGGAAAGAAACCAAAAACAATAACAAGTGAAGCCAAAACAATAGGTGGAATTAACATTCCGATTGGGGCCTCATGTGGTTTTTTCTTTAATTTTTGAGGCTGGAACTTCCCTGTGAACGTTTTAAAGACTAAGATCATGCTATAAACAAAAGTGAAAATACTGGCTACCCATGCGATAACAGGAAACAGTATCCCAATTGTCTCTAAATTTAAAATATCCATATTTAGTACTCGTACCATTGCGGTGAAAAACATTTCCTTACTTAAAAAGCCATTAAATGGAGGGAGACCAGCCATTGAAAATGTACCTATAATTGCAACTGTAAAGGTAATTGGCATAAAAGGCATTAATCCACCAAGCTTACGAATATCTCTAGTTCCTGTTTCATGATCTACAATTCCTACCACCATAAAAAGAGCACCTTTAAAAGTTGCATGATTGATTAGATGGAATACTGCAGCAACGGTAGCGACGGTATAAAAACTATCTTTAACAGAATCAAAATGTAACGCAGCCCCACCGATACCTAACAATGTCATAATCATTCCAAGTTGGCTAATAGTTGAAAAGGCAAGTATACCTTTTAAATCAGTTTGTTTAACTGCTGAGAAAGATCCCCAAAATAATGTTATAATCCCAAAACCTGCTACTAACCATATCCATAGAGCATCTTCAGCAAATACTGGGCTCATTCTAGCCACTAAATAAATCCCGGCTTTAACCATCGTAGCCGAATGAAGGTAGGCACTTACAGGAGTTGGTGCTTCCATAGCATCAGGTAACCATATATGAAATGGAAATTGAGCTGATTTTGTAAAGGCTCCAAGTAAAATACAAAGCATTGCAGGTATAAATAAGTAGTGTGTCGGTATTTCATTTGATTGTTGAATGATTTCAGATATGCTGAAACTCCCTGTAATTAAATAGAGAAGAATAATCCCCCCTAACAAAGCGAGGCCTCCCAAGACAGTAATTAGCATTGATTTTTGTGCACCGTACCGTGACTTTTCTCGGTTGTACCAATATCCAATTAATAAGAAAGAAGAAAAGCTAGTAAATTCCCAAAAAGTATACAAAACAATCAGGTTATCAGAAAGAACAACACCTAGCATCGCTCCCATGAAAAGCAGCAAATATACATAAAAATTATTTAATTGTTCTTTATCTTTGTTTAAGTAATAAATGGAATAAAGAACAACTAAAGAACCAATACCAGAAATTAAAAGAGCAAACAATAAAGCTAATCCGTCAACTTTAACAGTAAAGTCAATCCCAAGAGTAGGAATCCAAGAAAAAGATTTTGTTACCGTTTGTTGAGTGGAGATGATAGGAATAAAAGATAAAAAATAAACGAATAAAGGAATTGGTAATGTTAGAACAAACCAACCTGTGTGCACTTGCCTAAATATCTTAAACAATATTGGTATAAAAATGGCAAGTAAGAATGGTGAAATTATAGCGAAATGAAGTAAAGACATAGAACTCCTCCCTATTACATAATTTATTTTCAGGAACATTCAAAATAAATAAATTATATATAATCTAATCGTTATTGATTCTTTAGTAGTGTCTTCTCTAGACTATCAAATATGTGGAATATATAATTTATTAAAATAAATGTATTATTTTGTAACTAATTGTATAAATCGCAGTCTTCTTACACAACTTAAGTATAGGTGGTGTTGCTTTGATGAAAAATAAAATTTTTGTAGCCAGTTCTGTATTTCTTGTTCTTTTTCTTAGTTTTTGGCAATTCGGTCAAATAGAGAAAAGAGAGTTTTCTCTAATCGTACACGACAAAGAATTGGAAGAAATAATTCAATCGGAAAATGAACTGGATCAATTTTTTCAAAATAAAACGCAGGTTTTTGAATCCAGAGAATACGTTAAAATTAAAAGAGTTTTATAAAACATTACCCATTTTTTCACCCCTAAGTTTTATTAAAATAAAAAAGCCTGTCATTAGGGTATAGTTATCCACTAGTGACAGGCTCCTCCGAATTTCTCATATGTTATTTACTTTAGGAAATAATAATTAGTTTACATAGATTCTGTATTATTTTATTTTAAAAATCAATTCCGGTCAAGCACTAATATTTTTCACCCCTTTTTATACATAATAGAACCTTAAAATTAGTATAACAAGCTAATCAGGAACTTCTGGACAAAGCACATCGGTTTAGAGAGTCCTCTGCTCTTATGATGACTTGGATTCCACGCACGTGGATGAGTAAGTATGACTGTCAGGAACATTCAGCATTCTATACGCATTATGGAACGGGAGAAATGGAAACATACTCGTAAACAAAAAAGAACGAAAAGGGACATCCATAAATCAACTTATGGAATGTTCCTTTCTTCTGAAGATAGAGCAGATGTCGTCCGAAGCGGATATAGAAGAATTCGTAAAGAAGAGATATTTGCTGGAAATTATCTGTTTGTAAACTATGCTTCCTTTACAAGCTGATATTTTTCCTTAAAGTTTTTATATTGATCTATGACCTTTTGATGAATGGGATGTGAGATTGGAATACCTAAATATTTGGTAATGACATAATGAATGCCATTTTTTCGTATTGCTTGCTTCAATTTGACTGCTTCGGGATCTTTTTCGTAATCAAACAGCAGTGCTGCGGCCATTGCTTTTGTCAGGTTAGAAACGTCCAAGCCATGATCGTATGTCAAAAGAGCTGGACGGACTAGACGATCACTAATCGAAAGTTTACGAATAGGAGAGCGTCCAACCCGAACAATTTTATCAATCAACTCGGGATTAATGAAGCGATTTAGGATTTTTTGAATGTATTCATTATGTTTTTTCTCATCAAGCTCGTATTTCTCCGTTAGCATTGTACCTGTTTCTTGCATGACTTTTTCAATTTCGGTTTTTAATTTTGGGTCTGCCATTACTTCTTGTATGGTGGAATATCCTTCCAGATATCCATAATAAGCTGCGCAGCAATGACCAGTATTGACAGTGAATAGCTTGCGTTCAATAAAAGCTTCAAGGGAATCTACCAATTTGACCTCTTTTATTTCGGGTAGTCCTCCAAGCATCGCAGAACGGTCAATCACCCATTCGAAATACGGTTCAACGGTTACTTCGAGAGGATCTTCATGGGTTTGAGCCGGAACAATCCGATCAACAGCTGCATTAGGAAATGCTACATAGCGCTCTACTTTTTCAAGTAAGTCTTCTTGGATATGCTCGTATACTGCTTTTTTTAGCTTGGAGCTCCCGCCGATTGCATTTTCACAGGCAATGATATGAAGGGGATTCGTATTGTTTTGTTGCATTCTTAACTCAATTCCCATTGCTATTTTTTTTGAGATATTAGGTAAATTAGATACCCCTACAGCAGTAGTAATCAGGTCTGTCTCTGCAATTCGCTTTGCTACGGATTCTTTATTTTGTGAAGAGATGGCTGTGACATTTTCGACAAGAATGGTATCGTTTGTTTGATTGGCTATATTTACGGAGTATTGGTTTAATTGTTTTAATAGTGTGATTTTCCTTTTATTCCTTGTAACAAAACATACGTCATAACCTGACTTTGTTAAAAGCAATCCGATAAATCCCCTTCCGATATTTCCTGCACCGAAATGGACTGCATGTGGCTTTTGTTCCTTTTTACTTAGCGTATTTTTTTCTCTATTCAACCTATTCACATATATTCTCTCCTTTAATAAAATAATTTATTTAAAAATTCAGAATTTTTAAGTGGTATCCTGCCGTCTTACCAACTAAAAATTAGATGGCAGGACGACTAGAATCTACTTGAAACAAAAGTATCTTATCCAATTTTTTGAGCTAAATCTTCCATTAATGCATTTAATTGATAGTCTTCTAAAGAATCATAGGTATGATGGCCTGTACCGAATGGCAATTGATTCGTAATAGTATTTTTAACAACAATCGTATGAATTCCTGCTGCAACGGCTGCGCGTGATCCGTTTGGCGAATCTTCAATCGCTATTGCTTCGCTTGCATCTACTCCTAAACGTTCTAAGGCTTGATTGTATAATTCAGGATCAGGTTTTACATTTTTTACAGTATCTGCTGTGCAGAAGCAATCAAAATAGTCTCGAATATCGAGTAGATCCACAAACTTTTCAATCCATGCTCTCTCAGAGCTTGTTGCTAGACCTATTTTTAGTCCAGCTTTTTTTGCAGCCTCTAAATAGCTAAGAATTCCTGGCCTAATAGCTTCTTTCTCCATCATTTCTGTATGCGTGCTTTGAATTTTTATTCTGAATTCATCCAAATCAATCGGAATATTGTGATGTGTGCTTAAATAAGTGTAAGGATTAAAGGAGTTTAGGCTAGTGCCGAGGCATTCTGAGTATTTTTCTAGTGTTAAGTCAACACCATGTTCCTTATATGCATCTCTAAATGCGATATACCACGCTGTTTCTGTGTCAATAATCGTCCCGTCAAAATCAAATATAATTGCTTTAATCATATATGTGTCATTTCTCCCTTCAAAATTAAAATATACATGTTAATTAATCTAACATATTACCTGCAAAATTCACTTGAAATTCTCTCTAGAATGTGAATCTTATATATAACCGTAACATTATATGACATACTATTCAAGGAAGATGAGAAGAAATAGGCATATAAGGTAAGGAATTGAAACTCCTGAAACTATCTATATAATAACGATGAAAACGATATCAAAAAAGTTTTAAAAATTTTGATTTTTTATAAAATGAATCGTCATTTCCTAATCCTTATAGTGGTTTATGACTAGCTAGTTGTTTGTGTTTTTTGTAGGTAGAGAAACAATGTTATCAGCTCACGTTTAGCATGAATTGTTTATTTAGATTGACGCTTATTCCTCACCACAAAAGCGAGTGGAAAACCTCGAAAAGCTAAAGTTTACCCCAACACTCATTCTTTTCTTTTTCCCACTCTTCCATTGGTTCAGCTAACCATCAGTGGGGGATGGAAGTTTCACTTTATAAATCACAGCATCTCTTTCTTTACAAAGTAAAAATTACATTTTCCAAATCTTGATGTTTGTTTACGTTAGCATAACACTATCTTAATAAATCATCGGTAGCATTAAGAATGAAAAGGAAATAGCTATTCTTTTCTTCTATAAAAGAAAAAGGGGGCAAGCAGTTTCATATATTTTTTAGGTGGAGGCATAACCCGCTTCAATAAACATAGTGCAAAATTCTTTTGCTAAAGATGACTAAATGGAGGAATCTCAAATTGAAAAAATTAAAAGCAGTCTTTTTTACTTTATTAGCCGTTTCTGTGTTAACCGCTTGTCAATCTAGCAAGACATCTGGTGAAGCGAAAGAAAATACAGATACAGATGATGGAAAGAAAGTGGAACTTACATATTGGTATGCTTGGGGAGATAAAATCGGTGAAAATAATCAAAATCTTGCGAAAATGTTTAATGAATCTCAAGATAAAATTCATGTAACGGCAGAATTTCAAGGTACATATGATGACCTTCAAGCGAAAACACAGGCTGCATTTGCTGCAAAAAATGCTCCTGAAGTGACGATGAATGAAATATCTTCCATAGGTGTATTTGCCAAATCTGGAATGACTGAAAACTTAACACCGTTTGTAGAGAAAGATGATATTCAACTGGATGACTTTAATCCAGGACTTATGGGAAATTCCTATGTAGATGGGAAATTATATGGACTTCCATATCTGCGCAGTACGCCTATTCTTTATTTAAATACAACATTGTTGAAGGAAGCGGGCTTAGATCCTGCAGGACCAAAAAACTGGAAAGAGTTTGAAGAATATGCTCAGAAATTAACTGTAAAAGGAAAAAGAGTTGGAATCAGTATGCCGGCGGATATTTGGTTTTTTGAAGCTTTTATAACACAAAGTGGAGGAAAGATGATATCGGAAGACGGGAAAAAAGCGGAATTTAATAGTGCTGCTGGAGTCGAAGCTCTTACTTTTTGGAAAAAACTTCAGAAAGAAGGCGTGATGAAAGTTCCAGGAGGAGACGATGCAGGAATTATATCCAAACAGGATTTTGCAAATGGACGTTCGGCGATGGTGTTTTCCTCAACTGCGGATCTTTCATACATGTTATCTCTTGCCCAAGAACAAAAATTCGATTTAAACACTGCTTTCATGCCTGCTAATGACTCTTATGGAGTTCCAACAGGAGGAGCTAATCTTGTGATGACTGCAGGATTGGATAAAAAAACACAAGAAGCTGCTTGGGAATTTATTAAATGGATGACGGCAAAAGAACAGACCATTTATGCAAGTAAATATACTGGTTATCTTCCGAGCCGCCTATCTGCCAGTGATTCTGAAGAGATGAAGAGTTTATATAATGAGAAGCCTCAATTTAAAGTAGCTGTTGATCAATTACAGTATGGACATGCAAGACCAATGGAAGAAGCTTATCCAGAAGTTGTCAATATCGTGAAGGACGAATTAACTAGAACTATTTTAGAAGCAGATTTAGAACCGAAAAAAGCATTGGATGATGCAGCAAAAAAGGCAAATCAACTGCTTAAATAGAGTAGTAAATTAATAATCAGCTGACATAAGCAGAATCCTATTTCCATGAGAGGATTCTGCTCACTGAATACATTGGTTAACACTGTAAAGGGAGAGGATAAAAATGGCTGAAATCAGGCTTGAAAATATATCCAAAAAATATAAAGAGGAAATGGTAGTAAAGGATCTCCATTTAACTATCCGTGATGGATCATTTACTGTTCTTGTTGGACCTTCAGGCTGTGGAAAGTCAACTACTCTTCGAATGATTGCAGGACTGGAACAGCAGTCAAGCGGAGAAATATGGATTGATGACGTATGTGTCAATGATATGCCGCCTGGAAAACGGAATATAGCGATGGTATTCCAAAATTATGCGTTATATCCAACGATGACAGTCAGAGGTAATATTGAGTTTGGCTTAATCAATAAAAAAGTCCCCAAAAAAGAGCGAGAACAGCTGATTGGTGAAATTTCGGAAATTGTGGGCCTAACAGAATATTTGGATAAAAAACCACAAAACTTGTCAGGGGGGCAAAGGCAGCGTGTGGCATTAGCCCGTGCAATGGTAAAAAAACCAAAAGTTTTTATTTTAGATGAACCCTTATCAAACCTAGATGCGAAGCTCCGTGGACAAATGCGTACAGAACTTATTCAATTGCATGAAAAGTTGGGTACTACTTTTGTGTATGTTACACATGATCAAGTGGAAGCGATGTCGATGGGAGATGAAATTGTTATTTTAAATAAAGGATCTATACAGCAAATGGATAGTCCCATGAAGGTATATCATGATCCCAATAATGTTTTCACCGCTGAATTTATTGGGACTCCTGCAATGAATATTTTCGAATATGAAAAAGTAATGCATTGCTTGCCAATCTTAGATGAAGAAGTTTCTTTTGTTGGTTTTAGACCAGAACATGCTAACTTGCATGTAAAGGAAAAGGGAAACGATACGAATAGACTGACGTTTCCTAGTGAGGTTTTAACGATGGAAACATTAGGATCTGAAACCATCTATAAAGTAAAAAATTTTGCGGGGAAAATGAATGTAAAAAGTTTTCAGCCGCCGATGGAAAAAGAAAATAAACTATTTGTTTCCATTCCTTATGAAAATTTGTATTTTTTCAATAAAGAGGGCGAACGAATGCGTGCTGTTTCCATGAAAAAAATGAATTCGGCTGTTCTCGGAGGAGTTTAATAACATGACTTGGGTTCGATTCCGTCCTTATGCGATGATTTTTCCGGCTATACTTGTGTTTTGTTTGTTTTTTCTTTATCCAATTGGCTATATGGTTTATTTAAGCTTTCATGATTGGAATTTTGTAAGTCCAGATAAAAACTTTGTAGGGGTCAGCAACTTTAGCGGATTATTGTCTGAGCCAAAATTTGTAGAAGTGATGCAAAATACCTTAACGTACACGGTGTTAACTGTATCCCTTACGATTATTATTTCGCTCTGTTTAGCTGTTTGGCTCAATAAGAAAGGTGCGGTTTATGGATTTGTACAAGGGGCGATATTCAGTCCTCATATTATCTCACTTGTTTCCATTTCCATGCTCTGGATGTGGCTGATGGATACAGACTATGGTTTATTGAACTGGTTCTTGAACTTGGTCGGCATCTCTAATGTGCCATGGCTGACAGATCCCAGTACATCACTCCTATCTCTTGTCATAGTAGCTGTGTGGAAGGGAATTGGTTTTAATACCCTTATTTTTATTGCAGGACTTCAGAGTATTCCAAAAGATATGTACGAAGCGGCAGCAATGGATGAAGCGAATAAATTTCGCACCTTTATTAAACTGACATTGCCAATGCTTTCACCAACCTTGTTTTTCTTAACTATTATTAGCATTATTAATTCATTTCAAGTATTTGAAACCATTTCAATTATGACACAGGGTGGTCCAATTAATTCAACTAATACGTTTGTTTATTTTATATATGAATATGGCTTTCGCTTCTTTAAAATTGGTTTTGCTTCAGCAGCCGGTGTTATCTTGTTAATCATCATTAGCTTGCTAACCATTTTGTACTTCAGGCTGCTCGCAAATCGTGTGCATTATCGTTAAGAAAGGAAGAAAAAAATGAAGATATCGTTACCTGTTAAGATTTTGAACGGAATAGGCCTTATCGTAATCGTTTGTATTTTTGCTCTCCCATTCATTTGGATGCTGTCTACGGCATTTAAGACGTTGGGAGAAACGATGACATTTCCGCCTGAGTGGCTGCCGAAAACATTCAACTGGGTAAATTTTAAAACGGCATGGAATTCTGGTCCTTTTTTAAAATACTTTATGAATAGCATTTTAGTCGCTATTAGTATATTAATTCTGCAATTTTTAACGATTATTCCTGCAGCCTATGCTTTTGCTAGGTATGAATTTAAAGGAAGAAACTTTTTCTTTGCTATTACAATGATTACGCTGATGATTCCAGCACAGCTTATTTTTTTACCTGTTTACTTACAAATGAGCGCATGGGGGCTTCTTGATACATTGTGGGCACTGATTCTTCCATTTGCCTCTAGTGCATTCGGTATTTTTTTATTACGTCAATCCTTTAAGCAGGTGCCAGAAGAGCTGTTGGAAGCGGCACGATTAGATGAGGCGAGTGAATGGAAGATTATTGTAAAAATTATGGTACCAATCGCAAAACCAGTGTTGATCACATTTGCATTGTTTAGCTTTATTACGCATTGGAATGACTATTTTTGGCCGCTTGTTATGACGACTAGTGATGTTTCTCGAACACTTCCGCTTGGTATTTCCAAACTGCGGGAGGTAGAAGGTGGTGTTGCATGGAATATTCTGATGGCTGGCAACATGATTTTAGTTCTGCCGATTTTAATTGTATTTTTCTTTGCACAACGCCAGATTATTAGGGCTTTTGTATATACAGGGGTCAAATAAAGGAAAAGAGGGATGGAATATGAATAAATGCGTAGCACATCGTGGATGGTCAGGGAGAGCACCAGAAAATACACTTACTGCGTTTAAACTTGCTTTATTAGAACCAAAAATTGAGGCGATCGAACTAGATGTGCATCTTTCTAAAGATGGGGTTCCAGTTGTAATTCATGACCATACTTTAGAGAGGACAACAGATGGAAAAGGTGCAGTAATCGCACACACGATAGAAGAATTAACACAATTGGATGCAGGAAAATGGTTTGGTGAGCCATTCGCAGGAGAAAGAATCCCTTTATTGGAAGAGGTATTGTATTTGGCAAAAGAAAAGAAGCATCTTCTTATTGAATTAAAGCAAGCTGGTACGCTTTATCATAGATTAGAGGAAAAGGTAGCGAATTTAATTAAGAAGTATGATATGCAAAAGCAAGTCACTATTATTTCCTTTAATCATGAATCTCTTCGCAAGATTAAAAAACTGGATGAAAAACTGGAAATAGGTTTGTTGTTTTCTGGTCGTCCGACAATGCTTGCAGAGCAATTGGAATTTACTAGGGCTAGCCATTTATCTATCAATCACGCATTTTTAACAGAAGAGTTGGTAGAATCTTTTAAAAATCATCCTGTTAAGATTGGAGCTTGGACTGTTAATGATAAGCAATCATTAACTCGTATAATGAAGCTAAGTGAAGATATCCTTATCACTACCAATTATCCAGAATTGATGATGTTAACGAAAACAAATCGGCAGCCGTCTCCATCCATGTAACTAAAAAAACGAAAAGTGGGTAAAAGGATGAATCATTTAACTATTTCATTTATTATTCCTTCTTTTAATGAAGAAGTGAATATTACTAGTGTTCTGAATGCAGTAAATAGGGAAATGAAGCAGCTTCCATATAAGCATGAAATTATTTTTATTGATGATGGAAGCACGGACGGAACGATAGAGACGATTCAACAGCTGGCATTTGACTGCCCAGAAGTAAAGTATCTGTCATTTACACGAAATTTTGGAAAAGAAGCAGCCGTTTTAGCGGGACTTCAGCATGCATTGGGAGAAGCAGTGATTATGATGGATGCTGATTTGCAGCACCCCCCTTCTATGATTGGTCAATTAGTTCGTGGATTTGAGGAGGGATATGATCAGGTTATTGCCAAGCGGAATCGCAAAGGGGATTCTCCGATTCGTTCCGTTTTATCCTCTGCCTATTATCGGTTGGTTAATAAGGCAGTGGATGTGCGCTTATCCGATGGGGAGGGAGATTTTCGACTGCTGAGCCGTAGAGCTGTTCTGGCGTTATTGACCCTTAGTGAAGGCAATCGTTTTTCAAAAGGATTGTATTCTTGGATTGGTTTAGAGCAAAAAACGATTTTATATGAAAATGTAGCAAGAGAGCATGGCGAAACAAAGTGGTCCTTTGCGAAGCTGTTGAACTACGGCATAGATGGGATTATTTCTTTTAATAATAAACCGTTACGATTATGTTTTTATATGGGAGCATTTATCTTAATGTTATCTCTTCTCTATATAGGCATTACTTTTTTTCAAATCTTGCAAAATGGCATTGACGTTCCCGGATATTTCACCACTATATCAGCTGTTCTTTTTTTAGGTGGTATTCAGCTTGTATGTATGGGGATTATAGGAGAGTATATCGGCCGCATTTACTATGAAACCAAAAAACGTCCTCATTATTTAATTAAGAAAACCAATATTGAAAAGAGTGATAAAAATGCGGTACATCAATCATGAATTTACTAGATTTGTAGTAGTAGGAGGCATCAACACAATCCATTATTATGCTCTTTATTTAGGGTGTCTTCATTTGCTGCATTTTCATTATCTCTTATCACATATTATTGGTTTTATTGTTAGTTTGATAGGATCCTTTTTTTTAAATGCTTATTTTACGTATAAAATAAAACCGACATTGGAAAAATTCTTACAGTTCCCGCTTACACAGCTGATCAATTCTGTATTAACTGCTGTATTGCTTTTTCTTTTTGTTGAAATATTCCATGTCAGCAGCAGCTTGGCTCCAGTTATTGCTGTATTTTTTACGGTTCCTATTACATTTATGATGACAAGGAGAATTCTAAAACCATCATGATACAGACTGATAACAAAACATCTAATGAGGAAGACAATGACATGCTAAATCAAAAATTTTCTACAAGGAAATACAAGTTAATTTATCTGTTAGCAAGCAGTTTAGTAGTGGCTTTTTTTAGCCACTTATTCTTTTTATCAGAATGGTTCGATGGAAGGTATATGGCAGGCGTCGGCGACGGACTCTCACAAATGCTGCCATTTAAGCAGCTGCTTTATAAGGAGTATACGAATGGGAGTTTCTTTTATTCCAGTGAATTTGGTCTAGGGGGAGGAATATATGCTCAATTAGGCTATTATTTTTCTACTTCTATTGTGTTTATACTTACAGTTATCATCACCTCTTGTTTGGAAGCGATGCATCTCATTAAGGAACCTGATTTATTTTATTGGGGGAATATTATTCTTGTGATAAGCATTATCCGAATGACGTGTATTATTTGGTTTACCACATTCTATTTTCGATACATAAAATTCCAGTCCATACCAGCCTTTATCGGTGCGACTTTATACGGAACAAGTGTTATTTATTTTCGCCATGTAACTTATTGGGAATTTTTTGCTGATGCAATGCTTTTCCTGCCGTTATGGCTTTTGGGGATTGAAAAAATAATCCGTGAAAAAAAAGCAGGATGGTTTCTTGTTGCTGTTGCGCTGAGTTTAATTAATAATTTTTATTTTTCCTATATTCATTTTTGGGCTGCAGGTCTCTACATCGTTTTTCGCTGGTTGATTCCATTAGCTGAAAAAGAAACAGGCAAAGTTCAGCAGGTTAAATTATTTGTCTGGAGTGTTTTGGCTGCTTTTGGTTTAAGTGCCTTCTCCTTTATACCAGTTATTAGTGGATATTTAAATAATTATCGTCCTTCCTATGATGAGAAAGTTCCGGTCTATGCGTTTACCGATAATCTATTAATGCATGGGAAAATTATTATCTTACCAACGTTTTTTATTCTGTGTCTTTTTGTGCTTTGTTTTTATAAAGAACGTTTATTTCGTTTTTTTGCTTGTTTGACCATTCTTTTATTCCTGCTGCATTTTAGCCCATTCATCGCCAGTATGTTTAATGGATTTTCTGCACCGCAATATCGATGGGAATATTTCTTAGCATTAACAGGTGGAGGAGTAGCTGCAGCTGGGCTTCAACAGATACATAAAATAAAAAAATGGGAAGTCGGGGTTTCTCTAGCAGGAACAACTGCCTTGTATGTCCTCTTATACCTTAAGGATCCAGACCTTTCTTTTTCTATATTGCTAGAATCCTATGAAATGTATTCAGCAGTAGCTATTATTCTGCTTTTTGGTTTATATGGATGGAAAAAACAAAAATGGATACGAACTGGACTGTTAGTTGGTGTGGTTATTGTAAGCTTATACACGGCGAATCAATATCAAGATAAAATGCTTTTCAATAAAGGAAAAGTGAAAGATGCTTCAAAAGCGTTTATGGTTAGTGAGGACTATAATGGGAAGGATCAACAAGAATTAATTAAAAAGATACAGGAGCGGGAACGTGATCCTTTTGCGAGAATTGATTGGATGATTGATATGCGCAATAATACGCCTCTTGTGCAAAATTTTAAGGGATTTAGTATTTATTCTAGCATCTTAAATAAACAATTGCTGTTTTTTTATTTGTTTGATTTAGAAATAGATATGGGGCGGGAGAGTGTTAGTCGATATGGGTCTTTAGGAGATAGAGCCAATTTGTATAGTATATTAAATGGGAAATATTATATAGCAGAAAAAGGGAAAACAGCCATTCCATATGGATTTGAAAAAATTTTAACAATTGGTAACTACGTTGCCTATGAAAATAAGAATAGTTTGCCGTCTATTCGCACTACGGAAAAAGTATTCTTTGAGAATGAATTCCTGCATGCATCTCCTCTTGCAAAGGAAAAAGCGATGCTAGAAGGAGTTATATTAAAAGAAGGAACTACACAAGAAAAGAAGATACCAGAAAGTGAAAATACGATGAACCATGTACAAGTAAAAGCAGTGGGTGCTTCCTATCAGGATGAAATTCTTCAAGTAACAGATAAAGAAGGAGGTTTGAATCTTCTTATTGACCAAGGCAGCTCTACTGCTAAAGATTACTATCTATCCTTTTATTTGAAAAGTATGGAAGATAAAAAGGCTGATGAATACAAACTAACCGTAAATGACTATGAAACAACAAGAAAATCAAATCATTCTATTTATAAAACAAATGTAAATGAGATTACTGTTCGCATAAAAAAAACAGACGAAATTATGATTCGTGTCCCTAAAGGAAAGTATCATATAGCAAACTTTAAGCTTTATGAAGAAGATTATCATCTACTAGAGGCAGTAAAAAAAGAAAATGATAAGAAAGCAAATGTGCCGGCCACTTTTTCTAAGAATAGAGTAGCTATTTCCTATGATAATAAAACAAATCAACAATATATGATTCTCCCGATTCCATTTGAAAAAGGATGGAAGGTTTATGTAAATGGGAAAAAGCAGAAGGTGCTGCAAGCTAATTATGCATTTACTGGAATAAAGCTGCAGAAAGGATTAAATGAAATGGAGATGGTTTATTATCCACCGTACTTCTGGAGTTCCGTTTTGATCACGCTTAGTACACTGGTTATCCTTTTGTTTGTTTTTAGAAGAAAGAAAGCCTTCTGATATTGCTTTTTTCCATAATGGAAAGCAAAATGAGCGATGCAGTTTCTTTCATGCACTGCTGGTGTAGTTGTAACGTATTAAAAATAGTTCACGTCTAACAGGGAAAAGGGGGAATCTGGCGTGAAAAATAAATATTATTTAATGGGAATATTATTATGCTTTTTGATTCTAGGAACTGCCTGCACAAAGGGAACAAAAGATGAACCGCCGGCAGCATTTGTAAAAATAAAGGATGAAAAGATAGAAATAGCAAAAGGGAGCTATAGGTGGGAAACGAAGGGGTTATTCTCAAATCATGCAGTTATTGCGGATGCTTCTGCACCTTTTCAATTAGCAGAAGATTTGAATGTGAATGTCGTGTCTAATTCAGGAGCAGATGTAGCATTTAGTGATGGATCCGAGCCGCAAGTGCATGCTTATGTATGGGAAGGAGAACAACGTGGCAAAGAATTATCCTGGAAACATGATCAGTTAAGTTTACCTTCTGAGAAAGGGAAGTATGTTATTGAACTTTCCGCTGAATGGCTGAATGGTGAGGCTTCTTATACTTTTGTCATAGAGAGAAAATGAAACTTGTATCTAGTGGGGTGTGTCGGAGGATTCATTGTTCTAATGAATGGATTAAAAAAACAGCATGAACTAGGGTGGTGTTAGGCTACACTGAAAAAAGGTAATGCACACGCTCGAATAGTCCGCAGTCAGAATACACTTCGCTTTTCATGTGCCGGCGAAGACATAAGGCTCGCAGGATGCGAGCCTGTGGCAACATGATGTTGTGTAGTTAGTTGATTTTCCTCTTTTACGTGTATTTAGCCAGTCAGCTCCTAACCTCAGTGAGTATTGCCTTCAGCCTCTAAAAGTAAAAATACTTTGAACATTTTTCTTCAGGATTATACAAGGCGTCCCGCGCTTTTCTTATTTGTTTCTTCACTAAAAACGGTATTTATGTAATTTTCTTTTGGTGAATCCAATTCCTTTTTAATGGAATGTTTACACTGGCAATAAAGAAATGCGGCAATGGCGTTCTGAATCGGTTCCTCGGGCATTTGGCGAATGGCTAAAATGTTTTATATTATTATAAATGATGGGAGCATTATCAACTAATTCTTTATCCTCTATATCAATAGAAGAAATGTGTATATCTTCTTTTTCCATTTCTATCACTCGGAAGGCATGTTGATCTAAGCATGCGGAGGTTTGAACAAATGTCCAGTTTTTCTGATGTACGATGGAATCTACATGGGTATGTCCGTTTACATAAATTCCGATTCCTGTTTTTTGTTCTAATATTTTCCACATATCGATACTAGGGTGAATAGATCCTTTCTCTGTTTCAGAGTTTTTAGTCGTGTTATAGACAGGGTGATGGGCGAAAACGACTAATGGCTTTGATCCAGATGTCCATACCACTTCCTCGAACCAATTCAATTGTTCTTCGTCTATCCAGCCACCCCAATCCTCAAAATCCATTTCTTTGGCTGTATCTAAAAAGGCGAAAACAGCAGCATCTGTTGTGATAGAATGATAGCGAGCTTGTTTTGTAATAGCAAGTACTTCTCTTCTCGTTTGCCCATATAAATCATGATTACCTAAAACATGGAAGAAATTTCTGTCTCTTTTTCTTAATAACTCATAAACTCCTTCTAATTCCAATGTAAGTCCAAAATTTGTTAAATCTCCAAGGGAAACATGTAAATCAGCGTCAATCTCTAAAAAGCGTTCAATAAATATCTGATAGAAATTAGCACGTGCATCCACTAGACCTGGCACTGACTCGTCAATTGCTGGATAATGTAAATCACCCATTATAACAATTTTCACATTCATTCTCCTATCTATCCTTTTATTTTGGTGCTTAATCGGTGTCTGGTATCTCCGATTAGAGGAAGTTAGTTTTACAGTGATTACTAACTATTGATAGTTTAATATGGGAATGTTAATGGTGAATTGTTTTTGGATGAATTAATTGTAAAATTATTATTTTCTTTGGTTTTTTTCTTCTTCGTTATCCATTCATCATGTGAATAATGTTGTCTATTTTTTTGTGAGTTTTTTATGGGTTAAGAAGGCTACCCTGAAAAGAGGATTTGGATCTCTCAATGAGTCCGCAGCCGGAATACACTTCGCTTTCCGCGGGGCGAGCGGTGAGCCTCCTCGGAGCATGCTCCTGCGGGGTCTCACCTGTCTCGCAATTCCCGCAGGAGTCTTCGTGTATTCCGGCAGCTCCCTGATTCAACTAATAAAAACTTAGGGGAACTGCTTCTTTTCATGCCTCATGGCGCGAGCATGGATGTCTACCTTGAAAAGAGGGTTTGGATCTCTCAATGGGTCCGCATCCAGAATACACCTCGCTTTCCTGTGGGCTCATCTACGAGCCTCCTCGTTTCACTGCGGGGTCTCGTCTTTCTCGCATTCCCACGGGAGTCTTCGTGTATTCTGTCTGCTTTCTGCTTGAAACTTAGATCATAAAAAATGGAATGCTGCTTCGTTTCATGTACTTATGATGCAAAATTAGTTGCATGGATGTCTACCTTGAAAAGAGGATTTGGTCTCTCAATGAGTCCGCAGCCAGAATACACTTCGCTTTCCTGTGGGCTCATCTACGAGCCTCCTCGTTTCACTGCGGGGTCTCGTCTTTTTCGCATTCCCACGGGAGTCTGCGTGTATTCTGTCTGCTCCCTGTTTCAAACATAAATCATAAAAAATGGAATGCTGCTTCTTTTCATGTACAATGATGCAATCTTGTTTGTATGAGTTGTAGTCTGAAAACAAGAGCGAAGTATTAAAAAAAGTCAATTATGCTAACTACATAATTGGCTTTACTTTATGAAGAAGGATTGTGTTCGTCTTGGTTTGTTATTTTGATGTCGTTCGTGTTAATAAATACAGAAAATAAGGTGCTCCGATAATTCCGACTACGATGCCTGCTGGCAGTTCTGATGGTTGTAAAATCCACCGTCCTAATGTGTCTGCTGTGATAAGAAGCAGTGCACCCACTAGAGCAGAAGCTGGTAGCAGTACTTGGTGTCTTGATCCGACAAGTTTACTTGCTAAATGGGGGCCAATTAATCCGATAAAGCCAATTCCGCCACTTACTGCTACACAAGAGCCGGCAAGGGCAACTGCTGCAATTAGGAGCCAAAGTCTGCTTTTTTCAACTGGCAGACCGAGTCCAGTTGCTGCTTCTTTTCCAAAGTTTAAAACATTTAATACTCTCGCATTGTAAAAAACATAAAAGAACAAAATAATTAACCAAGGAAGAATCGAAAGAACGAACTTCCAATTGGATCCCCAAATGGTTCCTGCCAGCCATGTTGCAACAAATTGGTATTGGTTCGGCTCGAATTTTAGCGTTAATATAATAATGACAGCACTAATACCAAATGCTATTGCTACCCCATTCATTAATAGCAGGGATGGGGATACCCCTTTGTATTTTTTATAGGACATAGAGTAGATAAGTGCTGCTGCGAGTGCTGCCCCAAAAAATGCAAAGAGAGGAAGCAGATAAACGGGTACTACTTCCCGGCTTGGGAAAAAAGAAATAAAAAGAACAACCATTAATCCAGCACCTGCATTAATGCCTAGAATTCCCGGATCTGCTAATGGACTTCGGGTAATGCTTTGAATAATGCAGCCCGAAACCGCTAATCCAGCACCAACTAAAATAGAAATAATAATTCGAGGCAAACGGAATTCAAACAGTATGAGTGATTGATTTGCGGTACCTTGTCCAAATAATGTTTTTAATACATTTAAGGGAGAAAGTTGAATAAAGCCAGTATTCATGCTGAGGATAAAAGCAATCACAATCAGACTGCTTAAAATGATCATTACCAAAATAATACGAAATTTTTTACGTTGTTCTTCTAGTGATTCCTGCATCATCTTCATTGTAACTCCTGTTCCTTTCTGCGCGCCAAATAAAGAAAAAATGGAATTCCTATTAAGGCAATAATAACGCCAATTGGTGTTTCAAACGGCGGATTAATGGTGCGTGACCCAAGATCGGCCAAAACCATTAATAACCCCCCGAGTACGGCAGAGCATGGAATGATTCTTCGATAGTCGACTCCAACTAAATAACGAGTAAGATGTGGAACAATAAGTCCGACAAAACCGACAGATCCGACAATGGATACAGCTGATCCAGCTAGAATCAGGACAATAACAATACCTAAAATGCTTACAAGTTTAGTTCGGTGTCCAAGTCCGATTGCTACATCTTCACCAAGGCTGAGAATCGTAATGGAAGGGGATATAATAATCGCTGCAACTAGTGCACAAGCAACCCAAGGAAACATAATTTTTAATTCAAGCCAATTAATTCCTGCCATTCCACCTGCATACCAATAAGCAAGATCCTGTCCTATTTGAAAATAGATGGCAAGCCCTTGACTAAGGGATACGAGGAGTGCACTTACTCCAGTACCAGCAAGTACTAAGCGAACTGGGGACATAGGTCCTTTTGAAAAAGAACTAATACTATATACAATGCTTGCTCCGAAACCTGCTCCGAGAAAGGAGTACATAATAAGATAGATGAACGGAAGGGCTGGAAAAAAGGCGGAGCATACTGCCAAGACAAACCCTGCACCTGCATTTAATCCCAGTATTCCGGAATCAGCCAGTGGATTGCGGGTCATGCCCTGCATCAATGCTCCAGAAACAGCAAAACAAGCTCCAACTAGTGCACTCGCGACAACTCGAGGCATACGCAAATCCCAAATGACTTTATGCTGCGTTATAGCAGAGTTATAGTGAAAGATCGCATCCCAAACGGTTTTTAATTCAATATTTGTTGAGCCGAAAATGATGGATATGACCATGAAAAAAATAAGGAAAAAAAGACCACCTATTAAAATGATAGGAACCGCTAGAAATTTAGAGCGTTTTTCCCCTATTGGCAATTCTTTAGGTTTATGTAATGTTAATGTCAATGCATGCATCCTCCATCCTCATGCTTGGTTCTCCCATCAAGTGAGAGGGATTAATTGCGATGCAGCAATGGCTTTAGTCAAAGACATTATAGCACCGTAATTTGTTAGTTTTTGTTCAGTGTTTCTGTAATGATTTTTGCGGTGTTTAGCTGGGACATAGGTGTATTATTGAAAAAGCTGGCATCTTCCACATAAACATGATTATTTTTAAAGGCATTAAGTGATTTCCAAATATCACCTTTTGTTATTTCTTCTAATCTCTTTTGTGAAACTTCTGGTTTTTCGTCTTGTTTTCCTGTTTGTACAAAGATATGGTCCGGATTCATTTCGAGTAATTTTTCAAGTGAAATTGCAGAGAAAAGGTCTTTTGATTCAATTCCTTCCACCGGTGTTAAGCCAAGGTCATGGTACATAACGCCGCCAACACTTGTTGGTAAATTATTATAAATACGAACTTCTTTATCTAATAATCGAATAAAAACTACTTTCTCGTTGCCAACAGTACTTTTTAACTCTTCTTTGTATCCATCAACTTGGTTTTGATAATTATCCAAATATGCTTTAGCTTCACTCTCTTTGTCCATAATGCGTGCATATTCCTTGAGATCTGTTCTCCAATCCTTTGTTTCCTTGATCATAATAGCTGGGGCGATTTTCGACATTTTGTCATAGGATTGGGTATCTTCTCTGACAAAGATTAAATCTGGTTGCTGTGCAAGAAATCCTTCAAAGTTAAGGGGAGAAGAATCTCCAACTAGTATAATGTTTTTTTGTTTATCTTCTGGGAAATAAGAATAAAACTCATCAGCAATCGTTGCTTTTGGGGCCACCCGGACATTTAGATCCAGGGGAATTAAGAATTCCATTAATTGTTGGCTTGTTGCAGCAACTCGTTTAGGATTAGCAGGAATTTTCTTTTCACCTGTAGCATCTGTAATGGTTCTTTCTGTAGGTGCCTTCTCCTCGTTCTTTGGCTCAGAATTTGTATCCTCCGTTCCACAAGCAGAAAGGAATATCACCATTAATAATAAGATAAAACTAGAAATAGCCCTAGTCTTAATCTCATAAATCGATTTAGTCTTTTTCAAAAAAAACACTCCTCTTTTATATAGTTG
>JBDNRM010000059.1:0-20575 GCA_047718615.1 Bacillus sp. (in: firmicutes)
CCCTATTTATAAGGAATAATGTTTGCAAAAAACACCCAAAAAGACGAATCAATCATCCTTTTCTAATCTCGATGACACCATTACCAATAAATTAGCTTTATTTTCTCCCATCTCCTCTGAGAAAAAACTTATCAACTAAAATTAAAAAGTATATTAACGAAATAAAGGATCATTGCATACATTAGGAAGAACTAGGTAGTTTCTAAATAGAAGAAGACAACATTTTACTTAAGGGATAAGGAATTTTCAGGAGGTGACATTATGCCAAAGAAAAAGGGAGAAAAAACACCAAATCTGTTTGTTCAAAAGAGTAATCGACCTGTTGTTAATAATACCATGCAAGCTACTTTCTCAGTCAAAAAATCAAAACAAGAAAAACAAAAGGCAAAGTTAAAAGAACAAATGGAAGAAAAAATGCAGTTGCAAGAAAAGAAAAAAGCAGAAGTGGAAAAAAAGGCAAAATATACAGAAACTTCTGTTGAAGTACAAAAGCAAATTGAAGAATATAATAAAAAGCAAGCAGACACTGTAAAGGAAGAAGACGCAAAAAAACCTGCTTTTCGCAGATTAAAAAGCTTTAAAGAAATGACAATAGAAGAAAAGCTTGTATATCTTTTAAATTTTCCTAAACAACTTCCGCCTGTTGCATGTATTATCATTACCGATAATCATAATACGCGAGGGTTTGTGATTGGAAAAGATGAGCAATCTGTTCAAATAAAACTAATGAATGAATCTGTTATGAAAATTTCTTTGCAAAGTATTAAAGAAGTAAAAATGATTGGATTATAAAGAAGCGTTGGACCGGTTAATGGCTGGTTTTTTTAACGAATGAAAAATAAAAAAGTAATGCACAATTGATTTTGTATTTGTAATCAATTGTGCTTTTTGTTATTTCGTTTTTTTTCAAAAGTTACCCTGAAAAAAAGGTTCCGCAGGTGGAATACACTTCGCTTTCCTGTGGGCGAGCGCCAAGCCGCTTCGTCGCTACGCTCCTGCAGGGTCTCGTCTTTCTCGCTTTCCCACGGGAGTCTTCGTATATTCCACCTGCTCACTGCTTCAAACTTAGTTCATAAAACAAAATAGAAAGTAGCTGTTTTTCATGAGTCATGGTGCGAATTTCCCTTAGCATGGATGTCTGCAGGCTCAAACTTAGTCCGTTATATCTTCACATACCTAAAGGGGTTTTTTGGTCTGCTTATTAATTATTTTCTACACAAGTGCTATACGTAGATTTCATAGAAGAAAAAGTGACAATTTCATGAATCGATATTCTTCCAGGTTGTCCTTTAACATGAAGGGAAATTTTAATGCATAGAATGAAGGGAATAAAGCTGTGATTGTGTGAGAAAGGAGTTTAGACTTGAGTTTCTTAAAATATAAAACAACCAGTCGTATGGACTGGTTGCATAAAAAATCATTTATTGGAAGGCTACAGGCTGTCAACAAACCCAGCTTTTCTAGTTAGTCACCTTCTAGGATGCTTATTACTGGGCAACAAAACTTAAAGGACTTTATGCGCTGCGTTCTTATGTCTTCCTAATTCTGTTGCCAGCAGCTCTTTGAAAGGCTGCACAGCTCGATGTACTAGGTTTTGATCAGCCTGAAGTTTGGTGAAATCTATTTTGTCTACACGCTGAAATTATTTATTAGAGAATATTAATCGCAAATATCTAAATCTACATCAGCGATACATTGAACAGCACAGAAGCATTTTAAATCAACTGTGATGCAGTCGCTAGTACGGCGGAAACCGTCTAATTCACAAATTTTCTTTAAATCTACACAGCAGTCATCTACAATATTAAGTGTTTCTCTTCCAGAGTGAGTTTTTGTAACTGGAGCAAGAACTCTTAATACTGCACAGCAGTTGTCAAATACATCTTCTACACGGAAGAAGATAGACACACATGCACAATCGTCTCCTCTGAAGAAAGCATGGAATGGTGAACCATCCGCTGTTTTTAATACAATTACACGAGTATCTGCTTTGTCTCTTCTTGATGGTGATACTAATGAACCTAATGGCTCGGAGAAGCAGCTTGCTTCACACTCGCAATTGTCTTCTGCATTATCTTGGATATCTTTAATGGCACGAACTACTTCACAAACACAGCTAGAAGTACCGTGAATATCGTCTTTTTTTCCACAACCCATAATTTATTTCCTCCTTGTTTGTTTCTTTCTTTGTGATACTACACTACTAACATATTGCCGAAGGTCCTTATGGGTTACGGACAAACGCCTTTTTTCTTTAAATTTAGGCAATCGCCTACGTGATAAAGGGGTAGAGTCAATTTCATCAATTTTAAATTCAATATTATGGAAAATGAATAATGAATGGGACTATGCGTTAGGTTTTCCGAAGATTACCGTCCGCTTCCGTGGGGAGAGCGATGAGCCACAGTAATGCAGACGCTCTTTAAACCAATAATTCTTAATTTGTTACAATTTATGGTAAAACAAGTTAGGCATTAAGAAATAAAAAGAACTTTGCTCACATTGTTTATTAGATCAGTGATCCTATATAGTGTCTCTTTTTTATGCCCAGTGAAAAGAAGGAGAGGATAATGGTGGATATACATTTTATGGATTTTATTTTATTAATCCTTGCAAGCTTTCGAATTACAAGATTAATGGTATATGACAGAATTACGGAATTTATACGAAATATAGTATTAGAGGAAATAACGGAAAAAAATGAAGCTGGTGAAGACGAGATATTTTATGTTCCTAAGGAAGGAAAGGTTAGAGGTTTTTTGGGAGAACTAATTAGTTGTTACTGGTGTACAGGAGTGTGGTCAGCTATTTTTTTAACGCTTTTATATTTTCTATTTCCAGCTATTTGTACTCCCTTTGTATTAGTATTCGCCATAGCAGGTGCAGCAGCACTTATTGAAACTTTACTAAAAAGAGTGCTTCCTGAAGAATAGGAAACTTTTTGAAAAGTGGGCGAGATGTTTACACAAGCTTATTTCTCCTAACATAGTATGTGTTAGCATCTTGATTATATAGTCATGGAGGGATAGGGAATGTTTAATAAAAATAGTGAAAAAAACACACAAGAAGTCAAACCAATACCAAAAAAGAAAAAGAAAAAAAAATCTGGCTGTGGCTGCGGTAAAAAAACATCAAAATAAGCATAAATAAGAAGATAGCAAAAAAGAACCTGTCAAAAAAACGGGTTCTTTTTTTATTTTGCAAAAATTGGTACATAACTGTTGTAAGTTTTTTTCATAAAAAGTTATAAATCGAAGAAAATATAAAAAGATCAAATGAAAACATGACTTACATAGGAAGGGAAGAATATGACGAATAAAAAAATAGTAATTTGTTTCTTGATTATTCTAAGCGTCATACTGGCGGGTTGTGAAAAGTACTCTAGTCACAGCAGATGGGCATTATTTAAGACAGTAAACCAATCACCAATAATTATTGGGAATCAGGAAGATCAGACAAATCAGGAAATGGTAAAGCAAATAAAAGAGGAAACGAGAGAATTTACTTCTATATATGATGTTGCTGTTGTAAAAGGAGAAAAGGATATTTTAGTTGCTTATAAAGTAAAACATCTACATCGATTAAAAATGAAAAGCATTGAAAAGGATTTAAAAGACAAACTAAATAAGAAATTCCCAGATGCTAATTTTACTGTATCAAGTGATTTTAAAATTTTTCTTGAAACAGTAAGACTATGGGATCATTTACAAAATGCTGATTATACAGAAAAACAGGCAGATAAACGATTAAAACAAATTATTCGCTTAAATGATGAATTAACTTAAAAAGGAGGTAGACTAATGCCAAATAAAAAAGATAAACAAAAAACACCACAACAGAAACAATATGAAAAATTGGAGCAGCAGTTTGAAACAAAACGTCCTGTTATAAAAAATTGTGTAAAGGCGTTTTTCGTTGGTGGATTAATTTGTATGATTGGGCAAATCATTTCTTACTTTTATCTCTACTTCTTCCATTTTACGGAACAAACATCTGGAAATCCAACAAGTGCGACCGTAATATTCCTCTCGATGTTATTAACAGGTTTTGGATTATATGATCGTCTTGGTCAATTTGCTGGGGCTGGGAGTGCTGTTCCAGTATCAGGATTCGGAAACAGTATTATTTCGGCAGCGATCGAACATCGTACGGAAGGATTTGTTCTTGGTGTAGGTGGGAATATATTTAAACTTGCTGGCTCCGTTATCTTATTCGGTGTTTTTTCGGCATTTGTAGTTGCACTTATTAAAACGATTATTATAAAACTGGGGGGATATTAAATTGCTAAAAGGAAAACAATCATGGCTTTTTCCCAATCATCCAGTTATTCAATCCACGGGTGTATCTGGTGGTCCGTTTGAAGGAAACGGTTATTTAGCAAAAGATTTTGATGTGCTTCATGATGATTTATGGATGGGGAAGGATTCGTATGAGAAGGCACATCGATTATTACTCGAGGAGGCTGCACAAACCGCTCTGAATAAAAGTGAAATGAAACCAGAGGATGCGGAGTTTTTTATAGCAGGTGATTTAATCAATCAAATTACGCCAACAAGTTTTGCAGCAAGAACGTTGAAGATTCCCTACTTTGGTTTGTTTGGAGCTTGTTCTACCTCTATGGAAGGTTTAGCTCTTGCCTCTTTTTTAATCAATTATCAAGGCGCAAATAATATATTAACAGGTGCCTCAAGTCATAATGCTGCAGTGGAAAGGCAGTTTCGCTACCCAACAGAATATGGGGGACAGAAACCTCCGACAGCACAATGGACAGTAACTGGAGCTGGAGTAGCTTTAGTTTCTGTAAACAATGCAGATAAATCTAATTTACCATATACAACGTCCGCAACAATTGGAAAAGTAATGGATATGGGATTATCAGATCCATTTAATATGGGAGGCGCCATGGCTCCAGCTGCAGCTGATACAATTGCCGCACATTTTAATGATTTAGGTATTGATTCTACTTATTATGATTTAATTGTAACAGGTGATTTAGGGAAAATAGGAAGAGAAACAGCTTTAGCACTGTTAAAGCAAAGTGGATGGAAAATCGATGAGAATAAATTTAAAGATTGCGGGCTTCTTCTTTATAAAGAAAGTCAGCCCATACAGTCAGGCGGAAGTGGTGCAGGGTGTTCTGCAACCGTATTATATGGGCATTTGCTTAATGAAATGAAAAAAGGAACATATAAAAGAATATTAGTTGTTGCAACAGGGGCTTTATTATCCCCATTAACCGTGCAGCAAAATGAAACAATTCCATGTATTGCCCATGCAGTATCCATTGAAATAGACGATACGAGCGAAAGTAAGCTGTAACTGTTTTTCTTTAAAGAATGTTCAAAAAGTCTGGTAAAAAAGACATGCACAATAAAAGAAAATGATTCGAAATAAAAAGGAGGTGTTAAGGATGCTGCCTATGTTATTTTGGGCCTTTGTTATCGGTGGTTTAGTTTGTGTCATTGGACAACTTATGTTTGATGTTGCAAAACTTACTCCAGCTCATACATTATCTTCATTAGTTGTTTTTGGAGCAATCTTAGACGGAATAGGTTTGTATGAACCATTTGCAGATTTTGCGGGAGCAGGTGCGACTATACCTATAACCAGTTTCGGGAACGCACTTGTACACGGGGCAATGCAGGAAGCGGAAGTACATGGTATTGTTGGAGTTTTAACAGGAATGTTCGAAGTGACTAGTTCAGGAATTTCTGCTGCTATCGTTTTTGGCTTTATAGGTGCGCTGCTTTTTAAACCAAAAGGGTGACGAGCAGCCCATTCTGTATATAAGAAAATGGTTAACTTTATATAGAATTTTCCATAGGAGACATATGAAATGTCAGAAATAACCAACACGTTTATCCGTTCTTTATTGATTATAATAAGCCTTTTCTTTATTACGAAGCTTCTTGGAAAAAAGCAGCTTTCTAAATTATCTTTTTTTGAATATATAGTTGGGATTACGGCAGGAGATATTGCTGGAAGTCTATCCATGGATTCAGGCTTAAAAATAAAAGAAGGAATCACTGCGATTATTATTTGGACAACGATTCCTTTATTTATTAGTTATTTTTCTTTAAAAAGCAAAAAGTTTCGTGATTTTGTAGAGGGAACACCGACGATATTTATTAAGGATGGCAATCTTATAGAAGAGCATTTAAGAAAAGAAAAATATAGTCTCGACGAGTTATTGGAACAGCTTAGAACACAAAGTATTTTTCGTGTGGAAGATGTTGAGTTTGCAACATTAGAAGCGAATGGAGAATTAAGTGTACTTCTTAAAAAGTCAAAGCAGCCAGTATTGGTAGAAGATATGATTGATTCCCCTCCTGTAGAAAAAGAGGTGTATTCCATTATTATGGACGGAAGAATTAATCAGAAAGCAGCAAGCAACTGTAATCTTAGTGAAAAATGGATTACAGCTGCATTGCTTAAAAGAGGTTTAGTGATGGAGGAAATCTTCTTAGCACAAGTGGATCATAATGGAACGATTACATTTGATTTCTATGACCAGAATCAAAATGATAGCGCTCACTCGAAATAAAAGATAGGTTTTGCACAAATTAATGGCACGGAAAATATATGTTAGTTATGCTGATTAATAGACAATCGTACATTCTTTTCCATTCTAGTAGCTTGCCTATACAAAGCTTCGCACGAGCCATATGCTATTAAAGAATAAGGCATAAGCGAGGTGAAGGATAAATGTGTTACGGCGGATATGGATACGGCGGTAATGGCGGCGGTTACGGAAATGGGATCTCCTCTTTTGCTTTGATTGTAGTATTATTCATTTTATTGGTTATTGTTGGCGCTAGCTTCTATAACTAATAAAATTTGCGGCCAATAATTAAATGTGGCTTGTTTATTTCATGAAAAATTGGCTGCGGGGAAAAATTAAATGTATTACCAAAGAGGATATCAGCTACTGGCTGATATCCTCTTTTAATAGGGCAGAACAAAGCTTATTTTCAGGGTAAAGAATACATTTTTACTTTTTGTTAAGTAGAAGTTACACCTTTTTTCTTCCGTCTCATACTATGTAAAGTAGCTTAAAAAGGAGGAAAAAATAAGTATGAACAATAATTTTTTTAAAAATATAGAATCAAAAACTGGTGTAAACATGAAGGATATTTTAGAATTAGCCAATTCATTACAAAATGCAAACTTTAAAGACGAAAAAACAGTAAGAAGCGTTATACGCAGAGTATCACAGATTGCAGGAAAATCTGTACCAAAAGAAACAGAAGATAAAATCGTCCATTCCATTGTAAAAGACGGCAAACAATTGGATTTCAATACATTATCCAAAATGATAAATAAAAAATAGAACAAATAAAAATGCATAGACACCCATGCAAACAAAATTTGCACCATTGCGCAAATTTTGTTTATTGTATGTTGAAGCAGGGAGCAGGTTGAATACACGAAGACTCCCGCGGGAATGCGAGAAAGACGAGACCCCGCAGTGAAACGAGGAGGCTCGGCGCTCGCCCGCAGGAAAGCGAAGTGTATTCTGACTGCGGACTCATTGAGAGTCAGCATCACCTATTTTCAGGGTAGACACTCATACAATCAAATTTGCACCATGACGCAAGCAAAGAAGAAGCATTCCATTTTTTATAGTCTAAGTTTTATAGCAGGGAGCAGCCGGAATACACGAAGACTCCTATGGGGATTGCGAGACAGATGAAACCCCGCAGTGAAACGAGGAGGATCGGCGCCGCCCGCCCCATGGAAAGCGAAGTGTATTCCGGCTGCGGACTTATGGAGAGACCCAAAGCTTTTTCCAGGGTAGCTCTATCCAAATAAAACATAGAGCTACCTATTCTAACCTTAAAATGAGGATAAAAAGCGCGAAGCATTTGCTCTTTTCCCCCGCATATGCATAGGAATCGATAGATATAACTCTTGTTGTGCTCGAGTCATGCTAACATACAGAAGACGCCTTTCTTCTTCAAGAGGAAGCGGATCATTGTTTCGCTGCGCATCTAGAGCATAATCATGAGGAATAGAACCATCGACTGTACCTAATAGATAAACAGTTTTATACTCTAGCCCCTTTGCACGATGAATCGTACTTAACGTAATCGTGTTGTCAGCCTGTAAATATTGCTTTTTTATCTCACTGTTCATTGCTATCATATGGTCTGTATAGGAGATGAACTCAGCAATAGAAGCAAACTTCTTAGCCACCACTTTTAAATCTCGAATATCATCTGAGCCCTTATCCCATTGATTGCCTTCATTTCCCCGTTTTTTTATAAACTCCTGAAATCCCAGTTCTTTTTCGATTATAGTTATGGCGTCAACTGGCTGTTTCTGTTTCAGCTTATGAAGTACAGAAGGAATTTTTTTTAAGCGGGATTCTTGAAAAGCAAACCCGGTTTTTACAGAAGACAAGCAATCTAATAAATGGCAGTCTTGTAAGATGCTAGCTGCCTTTATATCCTGCAGAACAGATTTTTTAACAAATAGAGAGGGAAGTATATCTCTTACTCCATCAGGATTATCTGGATGAATGATTAATTTTAAATAGCCAAGCATGCTTTTTACAATAAAACGAGTATAAAAAGAGCCAACATTTTGTTCTAATTTAAATGGCAGACTCGATGAAGTTAAACGTTCAAATATGGCACGACTGTTTGTGTTTGTACGATAAAGAATTGCAAAATCATTCGGTTCATATCCTTTTTTTATTTTCTCTTGAATATCTGACACAATCATGGTTGCTTCTTCTTCTTCATCATATGGATAAAAAATAAATGGTGCTTTGCCAGGATAGGAAGCAATCATTTTTTTGGAGCGGCGCTTTTTATTTTTGCTGATAACTGTATTTGCAGCCGAGACAATTTCATGTGCAGAGCGATAATTATGGTCAAGAATCATTGTTTTCGCATTTGGAAAATCTTTTTCAAAATCGAGCAGGTATTTGGGATCACTGCCTCGAAATGCATAAATAGCTTGATCATCGTCCCCGACAGCATAGACGCTTGCTGCTTTTTTTGAAATCAATTTTATCCATTCATATTGTACTTTATTAATATCCTGGAATTCATCTAATAAAAAATGTTGAAAGCGTTTTTGATAGATTTCTAATATAGTTGGATTTTCCAGAAAGTAATAATATCCTCCTAGAAGCATATCATCAAAATCATATAATGCTTGCTGATGTTTTTTCTCTTCGTACTGTTTATAAAGAGAAAGCACTTTTTCTTCCCATTCGGATGCTGCTGTTATTTCATTTGGAAATAGCAAGGAATTTTTCCATGCCCCGATTTGTTGAATGGCTGCATCAAAAGGAAATTCCTTTGCATCTAATGATAATTCTTTCCCAATCTCCTTTAACAGAGCTTCCTTTTGCCAATCTTTGCTTAATAAATTTTGCCGCTGCCATTTATCTGGTTGATGGAAGGTTAAGATTTGATAAAGGATGCGATGAAAAGTTCCTGACACAATTTTATTGGTAATCGTACGGGACATATTGGGATACTGCAATAAACGTTCTTTCATTTCCGCTGCTGCTTTATTTGTAAATGTAACTAACATAATCGATGACGGCTCCACTTGTTTTTCATGGATTAAATAAGCTGCTCTTGTTGTTAGAACACGGGTTTTTCCACTTCCTGCACCTGCTATTACTAAAGCCGGTCCATTAGGAATTACAACCGCTTTCGCTTGAGAAGGATCAAGTAAGACACCGTTTTTTTGGAGCTGATGGAGATAACCTTCTGCAAAGGAAGGGGTATGAGTGACTGTTTGAGAAAAAGGTAGTTGTATTTGCAATTGTTTCGTTTCTTTAAAGACCGTTTTTACAGGCTGGTGACCAATTATTATTCGAGATTTTGGTATTCTAAATCCATTTTTTTCTTCATATTCTATTCCAGCGGCTGTTTCTTGTGAAGCTGATTCCTGGATGTCTTTGCAGTCTTCTTTTTGTGATGGATGAAAAAAGTGAGGAGTATGGTTTATTCCCATATAAAGCATTACAGATTCTCCACATACTGGACAGGATAGCAGTCCCTTTTTGCCATCTTCATAAATTTTTTGGACATCTTGTCTATTAATCGAATGTAAATGTATTAATTTGTCAACATAAAAAGCTGATAACATAGGCAACCTCAAATCTATTGATTCCAATATATAATTCATGTGTCAACGATTGTTTCGCAGCACAAAGTTTATACTTAATCATATCAAAATCATAGAAGGGTGAAAAGAGAGGAAGGTGGTTTAACATATTTATTATGGTGGAAAATAATCAATAAACAGGTAAGTAGTATTCATAATGGGAGGGAATGGAAATGGGTTATATTCTACCGATAACAAATTATCAATATGAACAATATGCTTTAAGAGAAATTGGCAGAAAAACAAATCCATATAAGCAGCAAGAAATTCCCCGGATAGTACATGTGGATAATCGATTACAAGATTTACACGATGAAACGAAAGAGCAAAAAGGAAAGGTTTATCCTGCAAGGCAGATGAATCATCCAACTAATCAAATGCATGAAAATAAAGTAAAAGACTCTTTAATAGCCAAACTTACTGGAAAAGGTGAAAATTTCCACGCATTTGTTTAGAGGATATAGATTTTTTGGATCGAATGAGGGAACTGTCAAACTTTGTTGCTAAGCTAGTCGTCAGCTCCAAGTTTATTCTGAGTCACGTGAATATTTTTCTTCAAGCCTTAATAACTTTGCACATATAATGGTGTATCCTCTTTCCATTCGGCATATAGAACATCTTTATAAGAGGAAATACCTAAATGCAGTAGCTCTTCTTTTACTTTTTGTTCGTCCCATCCAATAGGAGCCAAATTCTCAAGTATTATTTCCCCATCAAGTATAAGACTGATTGGCAGGGAAGCAGGCTGGATGGGTAACTTTAAATCCTGTTTTGTAGGTGGAGAATAAAGTTGATTTTTCATTACATTAACGGTTCCATCTGTTTCCAAAATGGCATAATAGCATTCTGTAATGGAAAAAACATCTTTTGTACGCAGAAGATGCTGCAGCTGATTTAAATCTAAATGATTCTTTTTCAACTCATTAAAATTTATTTGTCCTTTATTAATAATAATGGAAGGTTTCCCTTCAAATAATTTTCGTGTCGATCGAAATTTTTGTGTGAAAAATTCAGTGATATATATTAACAGTCCCCAGATTGCTATTGCAAAAAGTATTTTTCCTAATCCAATATTAGTATCATACATCGCATTTCCAACTAACTCACCTAGTACTAATACAGAAACAAAATCAAAGGTTGTAATTTGGGTAATCTCTGTTTTTCCAAGAATTTTTGTTAAAAATAACAACGCAAAAAAACCAACAACAAGTTCTACAAAAATATGAAAAAAATTCAATGAAATCATCCTTTCACTACCATTGTAGGCAGATTATAAAAAAATAAACACAAACTCTTGTCTAATTCAGGCAAGAGTTTGTGTTTATAAGAGTAGAAAGGAATATCCTTCACTTAAATGAGTTAGATTATTTTTTTTAACATGGTTTTATGCGGAATACCGGCATCTAGAAATTCATCTGATATTACTTCATAACCAAGTTTGGAATAAAACGGGATAGCTTGTGTTTGCGCATTTAATTTAAGTGCCGATGCCCCGTTTTTAACTGCATATTCTTCCATTTTATTCATAAGGGTTTTTCCTGAACCGCCTTTACGATTCTCCTTTAGGATACAAATTCTTTCCATCTTCCCATATTCGTCAATGATGCGATAGCGTCCAGCACCAACTGGTTTATCGTGATCATATAAAACAAAGTGAACACTTTCTTGTTCAAATTGATCAATTTCTTCTTCTTCTGGCACCTGTTGTTCATTTACGAAAACCGTGCGTCTAACAAAGAATGCATCTTCAAGTTCCTTGTCTGTTTTTACTACAATAACTTCCAAATTCATCACTTTTCCTTTCCTAATCGAAATGTTTCATATACAGTCCATGAACCATTTTCTAATTCATATAATAAATGAAAACGATCGGCTGTGTCTTTATATTGAAATGGATGCATTCGTAAACTGCTGTACATGTCAAGGTGCTCATCGTTTGTGAGCTGCTGTCCAATTGTTATATGCGGAACAAATGAATGGTTTGCATGTTCCACTCCAAGTGTGCTAGAAAGCTCGATATGTAAATCTTCTAAATCAGAGGTAGGTTCTATTTTTAAATAAACAACATTATTGGCAGGCTGAAAGGTACTGATTTTTAAAATATTAAGAGCAATAGACTGAAAGTGACTAGCTACAAGCTCTAGCTTTTTGCCAATTTCTTTTATTTCTTCATTCGTTGCTTCAAATTCACTAACAAGTGTAATATGCGGTGGGATTAATGCATATTTAGGGTCATAACGTTTTCGCAAAGAATTCGCTTTATCTTGCAGTTCTTTATTAGGGAAAATAACAATACCATATTTCATTTTACCATAACCTCCACTTTATTAAGAATTGTGACAAACAGACTCTTCGTCAATTAAAAATGTGCCAGGGCACTCTGTTCCTTATGTAAGATAGTATAACAAATCTTACTGTTAAGTTTAAAAGATTACTATCGTTAAAAAAGAAGAAACAGTAGAAAAAGCCTATTAAGAAAACATTTTCTCCATTATCGTTTTTACATAGGGCTGCCAATGTTTCCATGTATGATCGCCATTAAATTCTTTATAGATATAATCAGCAGTTGTTTTATGCAAAAGCTGGTTTAGTTCTCGATTTGGAGTCAGAAAATCCTCGACTGTTTGAATGGTCGTTTTAACCGCTGTTTCTTCTGTGCCTATAATGTGAAATATTTCGAGAAGGTGGAAACGATCGAATGCTTGAACTGCTTGTAATACCTTACTATTTACTAATGGAGACTGAAGCATTACTTTGCCAAATGTATGAGGATATTTTAAGGCTGTCATCAGTGAAACGGTTGCACCTAATGAATCACCAATTAATCCTCTTCCAAGTCCCATTTGATAGGTTGGAAATGTTTGATCGATAAATGGAACAAGCTCATGTGCTAAAAAACGGACATAGGCATGGTTCTTTTTACCTTCTGGATGATATTTTTCCCATCTGTCTTGAACTGTTAGATAAGGGATGCCAATAATAATGGTATTTTGAATTTTATTTGTATAATGTAATTCGTCTGCCACTCTTCCAATCCGTCCAAACTGAAAATAATCTTTTCCATCTTGAGCAAAAAGAATATTGTACTTATAAAGAGCTGAATAAGATGGTGGGAGATAAACAAGCAGCTTCACCTCTTCGTCCAGCTCTTTGCTTGTTATAAACATTTCCTGAATGCTGCCTTTTGAAGATTGCATAATAACTCCTCCGATCGAACTTAATGTTATCTTCATCACCCTGGGGGATATGCCCCTTGGTAATAGCATATTTCTAGTGCGTGTTCAAAAAGGAGGATAAAAAGGACCGAGAAGTTCGAGGCGGTTTCACCTTTAGCATCACCCTTTCACAGGATGTGATGACTTCCACGTTGCTCACAGGACGTGAGCGTTTTTAGTGGAAGAACCTCTAGTTAATACGTGAGAAGCGGAGAAGCAAACCAACGAAGAAATTCGATGTGTCATTTTTACCGGACTTTTTGAACAACCTCTTCTAGTTATGCTTTTAGTTTAACATATACATTCATCTAGAAGCGAAGATGTAAACATGATAGGGGAAAGGGAGTATGGATGTTAAGAAACATGGTATTTGAAGGCAGGAAGTAAGGAAGTTTCTTCAGAGCTGTTCAAGGCGCTTGCGCTTTTCAATTGTCTAGCTCCAGCGCCAAGCTCTTGTGAAAAATAACCCCATGACTCTAAAAGTAAAAAGCACTTTTTGAGTCATGTGAACATTTTTCTTCAGAGCTGTTCAAGGCGCTTGCGCTTTTCTTATTAATTGGTATGAAAATATAAAGGAAAGAATAAAATTCATCACAGCATTATACATTCTATTGAGTAAACTTTGTGATGTAACCGCATTCATATTTTTGATTTTTATCATATGATAGAAGTATCAGAGGGAGTGAAAGAGGTGCTGATGGATCATCGTAGTGTTAAATTGTTAAAAGAAGTGTTGGCTTCCCCAGGCATAAAAGCGAAAACCTTAGAATCAAAATTAAATTTATCTAGAAGTCAGGTGAATTATAGTTTACAAAAGGTGAATGAATGGTTGAAGGAAAATGGGCTTGATAAAATTCGAAATAACCGAAAAACAGGATTATTTGTTGATAACCAAGTTAAAAACTTTCTACCCGCTCAAAACTCAAAAAGAAATCCAATAAAGCAAACTCCTGATGAAATGGATAGAGCTTATTTAATCTGTATTCTTCTCTTAAGTCGAACAGAAGAGCTATCCTTATTTCATCTTGCTGACACTCTTACTGTTAGCAGAAATACTGTCTTGAAAATCTTGAAAAAGGCAGAAAAGATAGCAGAAAAATATAAAATCTCTATACTGTATAATCGCCGAACAGGCTATTTTATGGAAGGTCTTGAATTTAATAAACGATATTTACTAATTGCTTCTGTTCAAAAGTTGTTTCACTCAATGGATGGTGCTGCATGGGTGCAGGAGATGGCTGCATTATCTATTCAGGAACTGGAAATCATGAGACAAAGATTTGAAAAAGTGGAAAGAAAGCTCAATATAAAATTCACAGATGAGAGAATGAAAGAACTTCCATTTTCCTTATTGCTCCTATTGAAAAGAATTTCAATGGGAAAAGGAATGGAGAATCATGATATACCCTTATCCGATTTAACGATGACAAAGGAATATAAAGTAGTGGAAGATTTAGTATGGGGAATAGCAAATGTAAAGCAGGAAGACCGCTTATTTATCTGCCTCCAGCTTCTTGCAGCAAATGTAATAGAAATAGAAAAAGATATTTATCATGATACAGCGATTTTGGAAGCAATCCAAGAAATGTTAACCGTATTTGAAAATAACGCCTGTATTCGATTTCATGATCGCAGTATTTTAGAAAGTAAGCTTTTGCAGCATTTAAAGCCAGCAATCTATCGCATGAAGTATGGACTAACAATTGAAAATCCCCTTTTAGATGAAATAAAACAAGAATATGAGGATGTGCATCAACTAGTACTTAAAAGTCTTGGTTCTATTGAAAATTTAGTAGAAAAGAAAATAGAAGAAGATGAAGCATCCTTTCTAACTTTACTGATTAAAAGTTGGCTGTATAAATATGGAGAGGAGATTCCGAATAAGCTAAAAGCGATAGTGGTATGTCCGAATGGCATTTCAGTAAGTAAATTATTATTCGAATCATTAAAGGAACTTTTTCCACAATTTATATTTTTAGACCATGTCAGTATTCGGGAATTTGAAAAATTTAATTCAATCGTCGATATTGTTTTTTCTACCGTTTCCATTCCTACAAAGAAAAAATTCTTTTATATAAAATCACTGCTTACTAGTCAAGAAAAAAAAGAATTACAACAACGAGTAATAGAAGAAATTCATGGATACCGCACATCTTCTCTTTCTGTAGAAGCAATTCTTTCTATTATAGAGAAACATGCACAAATTAAGAATGCCTATTCTTTAAAAAAAGAATTAAGGGAATTAATGTACGAGAAACAGAATGCAATAACGGCAGGTGAAGGAAACAAACCAACATTACAGGATGTATTAAAAAAAGAATACATTCAATTTTCGAAAAGAGCATCCTCATGGAACGAAGCGATCCTGCTCGCATCTCAGCCATTATTAAATAAACAATTGATAGAAAATCGGTATGTGGATGCGATGATCAAAAAGTTTAATCCAGATGAACCATATATTATTATTGCACCGAATGTTGCGATACCACATGCATCTCCAGAGGATGGCGTTTATCAGGTTGCTATGAGTTTATTAGTGTTGGAAGAAGGAGTGGAATTTTCTCCTGGTCTTGTTATTCAACTTGTATTTGTTATTGCGGCAGTTGATCGAAAAAAACATTTAAGAGCACTTTTGCAATTGAATGAGTTAATTAATAGAGAAGAGCAAATGCGTAAACTGATTGGCGCAGCAACAGCAGAAGAGGCATATTCCTTCATTCAGGAAGCAGCAAAAGTAGAAGTGGATATTTAAAGGAGGTGATAGATTAACATGATTGTATGATTTTAAAATTAGTAAGGGAGATGTAAAGGTTGGAAGAAAACTATGAAGATTTAAAAACAGCTACCTATTATTTTCAACATCTATTTTCCGAAGAATTAGTTTTTCCGAAGTTTGATGTTGATTCGAAAGAGGAGCTATTTGAAAAAATAGCTGCTAGATTACTAGAGGAAAATTACGTAGAACCTAGTTTTTTTCAGGGATTGTTAGAAAGAGAAATAAATTTCCCAACAGGGCTGCGGACCACTCCCATACATGTAGCAATACCGCATACTGATCCAGAACATATTCGTACACCGTTTATCGCAGTAATTAAACCAACTGCATGTATTCGTTTCTATGAAATGGGATCAGATGATATTGAAGTTCAAGCACAGATTATTTTTGTATTAGGACTTCATAAGTCAGCAGATCAAGTCCCGCTTTTGCAGGGCTTAATGGAAATGTTTATGGATGAAAAAACAATGGAGAAATTAATAGCTTCTACTGATTCAAAAGAGATACTTTCATTTATTCAAAATCAAATGAACTAGAGGAGTGTTTTTTATGAAAAAGGTTATTGTAGCATGTGGTTCAGGTGTGGCAACATCGCAAACTGTCGCATCTAAAGTGAAAAAGCTGTTAGAAAAAAATAAAATTCGAGCAAGTGTAGAAGCAGTTGATATTAAATCAATTGATACGTATATAAAAGACTGTTCCGTATATATCGCGATTACGAAGCCTAAAAAAGCGTATAAAGTTCCAGTTTTAAGCGGGATTCCTTTTCTGACAGGTGTTGGAATGGAAAAAGAACTACAAAAGCTGATTCAGGCATTAAAGTAGTAATGAGATCTTTAGGAGGAGAAGCAGATGGAACTATTACAATCGGTTATTAATTATATATTGGATTTTGGAGCAGCTGTATTTGTTCCAGTCATCATGATTATTGTCGGTTTATTTGCAAAAATGAAATTTAAGGAGGCATTTAGTTCCGGTTTAACATTAGGAGTCGCATTTATCGGCATGAACTTAGTTGTCGGATTTATGATGAACAGCATGGGACCTGCTGCCCAGCATTTCGTTGAAAATACAGGAATCGTTTTAAATATAATGGATGGCGGCTGGACTTCTCTCGCCACATTAGCATGGGCCTGGCCACTGGCATTCTTCCTATTTCCATATCAGATTTTAATTAATATTATTATGTTGGCAACCAAGCAGACCAATACATTAAATGTTGATTTATGGAATGTTTGGGGAAAAATTTTAACGGCTGTTCTTGTAGTAGGAGTTTCTGGTAGTGTACCTCTTGCTTTTTTGATAGCAGGAATTCAAATTATTCTCGAGTTAAAAATTGCAGATGCCAGTCAAAAACAAATTCAACAACTAACAGAGATTCCAGGAGTAACCTCCCCACACAGCATGATTCTTTTTGGAGCTTTTTTATGGCCATTAAACAGGTTGATGGATTTTATTCCAGGATTAAATAAAAAAATTGATGCAAACTGGTTAAAAGACAAAATAGGGGTATTTGCGGAAAATCATGTAATGGGTTTTATTATCGGCATTTTGCTGGGGATTTTTGCAAAATATGATATTCAAGGTATTTTAACACTTGGTGTTCAGGCAGGAGCTGCTTTAACTTTATTCCCAATGGTTGCTAAACTATTTATGCAAGCGTTAGCACCATTATCCGATGCGATCTCAGAATATATGAGAAAACGTTTTTCTAATCGTGAATTACACATTGGTTTAGATTGGCCGATTTTGGCAGGCTGTAATGAAATTTGGGTGACGACGATTATATTGGTTCCTATTACATTAGTGTTGGCCATTATTTTACCAGGAAATAATGTATTGCCGTTTGCAGGCATTATCAACTTATCCTTTGCTGTACCAGCTTTGATTGTTACAGGAGGAAATCTTCTAAGAATGATTCTATTAGGTGTAGTAACAACACCTGTATTCCTATATGTATCGACTCTTTTTGCTCCAACGATTACAGAACTTGCGAAAGATACGAAGTTAATTGACATACCGGCTGGACAGATGCTGTCCTGGAGTACATTAGAATATCCAGATTTTCGATATGCATTTACCCAAGCAACAGATATTGTAAATGGAAACTACTGGGGATTATTGTTAGCAGGAATATGGATTGCATTGTATGTAATGTTCTATAGAGGAATGAAAGCGAGATCAATTAAAATAGAAAAAGAAGAAGAGACAAACAATTTGGCGTAATTGCAAGCCTCAACGAAAATGCATCTACTATTAATATATAGAAAATTCAGGAAAAGGTGAATCTAAACTGCAAGGAAGTGTAAAAGATGATATATACTGTTACGTTAAATACAGCCATTGACCGCATACTGTATGTTGAAAACCAATTAACAAGAAAAAAAAATAATGTCATTAATAGTATTGGCTACGATATAGGAGGAAAAGCAACACATGTGTCTGTTGTTCTAGCCAAAATGAAAATAGATAATATTGCAACTGGTTTTATTGGAGAACATCATAGCGCATTATTATTATCCATGCTTCAAAGCCATCAAGTTAAGAGTAATTTTATCGTACAAAAAGGGTGCAGAACGAGAGAAAGTACGGTTATTGTTGATGATTCTGGCAATGGCAGTTTTATGATGACAGAAAAGGGATTTGAAATTTCGGAATCCTCTCATATAAAATTAGTAAACTATTTACAAGAAAACGTGAAAAAAGGAGATTTGATTGTTTTTGCAGGATCCCCACCGAGCGGATATTCGATAGATAACTATAGACAATTGCTGGAGACAGTAACGAAAAAAGGCGGTTTACTTGTTATAGACGCAGCAAAAGAATTCTTGCGAGAGGCAATAAAGCAAAAACCATATTTAATAAAACCAAATGAGGACGAATTAAATGAACTTATTGGAAAAAGCTTAACAAAAGATCATGAATATATAGAAGAAATAATAAAACTCCATCAAAAGGGAGTGGAGGTAGTTGTAATTTCCCTTGGAAAAAAAGGAAGTTTTATAGGATTTGCTCAACAATATTTTAAAGTAACTCCACCAGTTGTAGAGGAAGTGAATGACACAGGCTGTGGTGACGCATTTGTCGGCGGCATGGTAGCGGGGTTGACGAAAGATACAGAAGATATATTAAATGCAGTACGTTTTGCAACTGCTGTTAGTGCTTTAAAAGCTACACAAAAAACGAGCTCTATTCCATCATTACACCATATAGATGAATGGATGGAAGCAGTACAAATTGAAAGGATTGGTGAAGAAGAATGATGTATTTAGAGGAGAGAAAAGATCTTTGTGTTGTGACAAAAATGATGTTCGATCGTTTTATTACAAATGCAGCAGGAGGAAATATTACTGTAAAAGTAAATGAAGAGCACTGGATAATGACGCCAACCTTAATGTCACAGGCTAAATTTTGTAGGCTGGAACCGAATGATATTTTGGTTATTGATAAAGAAGGGAATATTTTAGAAGGAGATGGAAAATTAACAAGAGAATTTAATATGCATATGGCAGTATACGAAACGGTTCAAAAGGCAGGTGCAGTTATTCATGCCCACCCAAAAGAATCAATGGTTTTTGCTTCATTAGGATTAGAACTTCCCCATTTATGTGAAGCGACGCAAAAGTTAGGAGAAGTAAAAACACTTGATTTTGCACCGGCAACGTCACAAGAACTAGCGGAAAAAGTAAAAGAATACGTACAAACAAGAAAAAATGATTTACCAGTTGCAACCTTGCTAAGAGAGCATGGCATTCTTGTTATCGATAAAACATTGCGCCAAGCATATGATATGTTAGAAAGAATTGAATATAATGCCTATGTGAATATACAAGCAAACCTTTTTAAGGCTCTTGGAGTAATAAAGACAGAAAAAACAGAATTTTCCTATAATACGGAGGAGTAGCATGTTCAAGCATAAACGGTTGCACTGTATAGTCCTTTTCTTCACAGTAGCATTACTTATTTTTGGCATTATTACAATGAATATTTGGATAAGTATAGTTGCCTTCTTCATTAGTTTACTTCTTAATTATAAACAATCAACTTTTTTAAGGAATCACGAACCAAGAAAAATAGATAGAAAACAGTAAGGAAAAGCAAAGTAATATGAAAGTAAACCGAAACTATCTTACAGTATGAAATTAGTTGATCTTAGGGAGAGAACCTTTTTCTCTCCCTAATTATGTTGTTGGAAAATGGAAGGAACGGACTTTAAATCAGTCGTTCTTACACAGTTTATAAGGGGGCATTGAAGGTGTTTTATTCGATAATTATAGGTGAAGAAACTAAATAGAGGTAGAAGGGAGTTCAGTGTGAAATTCTTTTAAATGAAAGGTACCTAATTATTTATAAACAGGCTGTAAGATTTGATGGATGCGTGTTAATCAAGGTTTATCGATTCTATTGAGGCAGGCAATCTTTTTTTTAGAAAAAATAATATTTCACTATATAT
>JBDNRM010000060.1:0-20315 GCA_047718615.1 Bacillus sp. (in: firmicutes)
ATATTATACGAATAATATAAAATAATATTAGGAACCCTATTTAATTTCTAGTAGCAATTTTCTCATCTTTTCTTTCATGAGCATTTAATTCTCTTTCAAAATCAGGGTAGTCATGTAAATGTTCCTTTAAATCCGCATCTATTTTCATTTATTAAGAGATTCATCTCTTTCCATTTGTTTTAAATTATAACTTCATTTCATTATCCATGTTTTGGATAATGAAACATTTTTATATTGGGGTACCGCCAACATTTTGGAAATATTGTACGCTAAGCAAAATTCGACACGAAAAAAGCCAAATACCTGTACGTTAAGGGATTTTGAACACAAAAAAGGCCGGATTTCACCACGTTCAGGGGTTAAATGGTTTTTGTTGGTATCTCTACCCCTAGTTGGCCTGATAATACTAGAAGATATAACAAAAAAGGAAGCGCATCGCTTCCTTTTTTGGATTTCTAATCCTTTTAATTATTATCTTGATTTCTTAACAATTTGTCACAGAGTTCCACACAAATACCCTGTGAGCTAAACCTTTTCAACATTTCACTTAAATTGACTGACAAACCATTGTCTTGTAATATTTCTTCAAACTGTTGGTAGGTTAAATCAGGCATGATTTTTGCTTTTTTTTCCGGAAAAGTCGCTTGAAATTTCTTGTTAATATCTTCCGTTTTAGACTCTAGTACTATTGCTGTGGATGTGAAAGTCAAAATTGTTTCAATGAAATCAATATCAGTATTAGATAATCCTTTACTTCCTAACCATTCACTAACAGTTTCATTTTCCATACTATTTCACTCCTAAAAAAATAACCAATCAGCACCTCGAATCGCCCAAGCTACAGCGATTGAAATATTTTCAGCTACTCCTTTGCTAACCCTTGTGTTATCTTTAAACCAAACAGGAAGCTGGGTACGAACTTCATTAGCTGCGTTGTCCCCTGCATTTTCAAACTTCTTCAAAAAATTCCCTATCTTTACACTATTGCTTTTAAATGTTCTTGCAGTGGCAGAATCAATAATATTGAAAGCTCTAGCTGCATCAATAACTTCATCTCCACCTTTTAAAAGTAACTGAGAAACTTTTATAACAGCTTTTGATTTAACTCCAAACGGAACGATTTGCCCTTCGCCAGCCTCATTCTCATTAATAGATTTTTCATAAGCAATTTGAGAAAGTACAGCTATCTCTTCTGCACTATATCTATCAGAGGCATATCTTTCAGCGGCATTTATTGGCTCTTCATCATAGTTATCTTCCCATACTGCATCTCCTTCTTCATAAACTTCATTAATACCTTCTGCTGCAAACACATTTGGTACAAATGTTAATACACCACTAAATAACAGAACACTTACCATGATCATTTCATTCCCTATGGTGGATTTAAGGTAAAAATCTATGAAACTCAAAACACTGAAGAAACACAAATTAACTGGGTTTACCAACTTAGGATTAAAAGAATTTAATTATGACAAAGATGGTTCTAAAGTGCCAAACGGTCTTTATGAACGATCAGTAGGTTCTGGAACTACATTGGAAGAAGCCTTAGAAAAGACAATTATTAATTTTATGGAGAACGTTACTCATTATAAAAATGAAAAAAATTCAGCTTTAACTAAGGATGATTTCAAAATAGTTGATTATGATGAATTTTAATGTGCAAACAACAAGCCGCTAGATACTCCTTGTTAGTACTGAGGGCCTGTTGTTCTTTTCAATGAAATGTTGGTACCTTTCAAAGGAAAGGGAAACAGAGTATAACCGAAGCTAAATTGTTATGCAATACATTACATGGGAGAATGTTTATTAAATAGCCATCATTTCTAATTGATTTCTACTCTCTCCCTCTACACATGTATTTACACTTCACTAATCTGCCGTATAACCAAGGAAACATAAATTTACAAAAAACAATATTTTATGCTATTATTCGTATAATATTCCAACAGACTGCGAAATTTGGTATAATTTTAATAAAGGGAAACACATAATCTCGTTTAATTAGTTATAAACTAACTAATGTAAGGGTGGTGTTTTTTATGTCCTGTGAGGAGGAAGAAGATATGACAATAACGAAACCAATTGAATCGACGATCGTATCAGAAAAAGACTATGCAAAATTTACGGATATGGTAAGTAACCCTGCAAAACCAAGTAAATTCGTTGAAAATATGTTTAAACATTATCAAGAAAAAAAGAATAAGTAACACTATTCTTTCATTATGTTTGATAATATAACAGAAGAATACTTATGTATTGATAATATTGAAAAATTGCAGGATTTTCAATGTGAAGATGAACCCCAAGTTGAAACCTTTCTTAAAGAAGAGGCTTTTAATTTAATGGAAAGAAATTTAGTCAGGACTCGATTATTCTTTGATCAAGAGAAGAATTTAATCGGGTTCTATTCTTTATTCAATGATACGATTAAAATGAACAAACAAAAACGGCAGCAAATGAATATAAGCTTACCTGATCGAGTGAAAGAAATTCCAGCTGTCAGGCTGCATTACTTGGGAGTGGATATACGATTCAGAAAAAAACATTATGGTGCATATATAATGTCTTCTGTCTTATATCATTGTGCTTTAGTTTCTAAAATAAGCGGATGCCCATTGATAACCGTAGAATCAACAAAAACCGCCTGTTCGTTTTATCAAAAATTTGATTTTGAATACATACGGCCAAATGATCAATATTTTACTTATACGCTTAATACCAAACATCTAGCAGGACTACTATCTAATTAACTTCCGTATGAATGGTATGTAGTGGACTCATTGTACACACATACCATTCGCTACATTCAATCCTCTATTTTTTACTACCTCCCTCTCATTATTCATTCACATTAAACGTTTTCGGCGTATTATTCTGCAAGTTCATCCAGTTTATATTTTTCTTATAAAAAAAGCTCTTATTCTTTCTAGTTCCATCCTATTACCACATACTTTATTGAAAAAGATGATGCAGCAGCCGCTCTTTATTTTCAAAAAACTGTTTCATAATTGAATAATGGTTCGTGTCTTCCAATGTCGATTCATTCATTCCTTTGTCTGTTAGCTCCATAATTTTAGCATTAGGATAGGCCATAATAATTGGTGAATGGGTAGAAATAATAAATTGAGACCCTTGATTAACAAGCTCATTGATTCTAGCTAGCATTGATATTTGCCTTAATGGGGACAAAGCTGCCTCTGGCTCATCTAAAATATACAAACCATTCCCTTGAAAACGTTCAATAAATGCTGCGAAAAAAGATTCTCCATGAGATTGTTCATGCAGCGACTTCCCTCCATAAGAATCAATTATCTGACGACCAGATGATGATTCTTTATCTAAATCCTCTATATTGGTTGCTACATTATAAAACGTTTCAGCCCGCAAGAAAAAATGATCCTTTGCCCTATTTACTCCCTTTACTAAACGAAGGTATTCGTCCAGATTCGAGTGGGAGTCATAGTTAGAAAAACGAAAGTTTAACGTTCCCCCTTCTGGATTAAATCCTAAAGCTACAGCAATCCCCTCTAGTAAAGTAGATTTCCCCATTCCATTTTCCCCAATTATAAACGTAACATTAGGATGAAACGACAATTCTTGAAAGTTGCGAATGACTGGAAGATTGAGCGGAAAAAGATTATAAGATGAGATCTCCTCTCTTTTAAGAGATACGGTCCGAATGTATTGAGAATCGTGATTTAGCTTGACCATTGTGTTCACCTCTTTTCAAAAACAACCTTTTATTTAAATCCATTTTAAGGTAAATGCAAGGTTTTATCTATAATGAGAAATAATGTTCCTAGAAAGCTGCCCCATTTGTTTAATAAAAATGGACAGATTTTAACACTCTGCCAACAAAATGAGAGGATACAGGTTGTAATTCTACTTCTCTTGACCAAACTGAAAGTTGTCCGATATGATGAATTTCGTGTGCAATAATATGGTGAAGTATATCATTCACAGCGTATTTTCCTTCATCCCAAGGAACACTAACACTCTTTTCTTTTATGTCATCTGAATTTTTTTTTAGAAATTCAACTATTTCAATATGTAAGTTATCTGAAAGAGATTTAACCTTTTCAAGTGTTTTATAATCAGCAAACTGAAATACTACATCCTCTTTCCCCTGGATACCACGAATCCAACTATATTCCACATCGATTATATGGAAAAGTGTATATAAAATATTTCCTACTCCACCTTTACGTTTTTTTAACAAATCATCAATTGTTAATTTTTCACACCATTCAAACCACTCATCTCTTACCTGCCAGTTATATTCAAAGAATTTTATCATTGTAAACACTCCCAATTCAGCTCAATACAATGTATTTCGATAGAATGACAACCAATTCCTTTTTTTACTAACCTGCCTCTTTTCTACTATAAGAAAGGTTTCACTTATTACAGGAATGCTGCCCCTAGCCACATAAAAAAAGATTCTTTCCTCTATACATCCTAATCCTAGGTGCTAATGGGGGAGGTTTTATTTCAGCTACCCTCAAACCTTGATAACACTGTGCTTTATTAAATCGCTACATTTTACTATAATAAACGATAAACGATTGCATTACTAAATTTAACGTTCCATAATCTATTGTATAAAAATCCCCTTTTTGCTTATCTTAATAATAATAATAAAAAGCTAACGAGGTGTTTTGCATGCCGCATAAAATGGAAGCATTATTTGACTATATTAGAACAAGATTTGATACAGAACCGAAACCCCGACTTCATATTGGGGAAGCGATGGGAGCTTGGCTATACTATACCACCATCGCAGAAGAAATTCCTGTACTTGAGACAGCCTTAAATACCACGACTGATAATGTATTGATCGATATGATAAAAAAAGCAAATGAGCTTGCTGTACATCAACGAAAGGAGTTAGAGCACTTTATGCTGCAAGAAGGCATTCCTGTTTCAGATACCTCTTCCCATAAACCAAAATCTGATCCTAATGCAATCCCCCTTGGCGTTAAGTCGACCGATTCGGAGATTGCGAACTTTATCTCTGCAAAAATAGCTTCCAATATTGTCATGTGCTCGACCAATATTAGTCAAAGCATTAGAAATGATGTAGGTTTAATGTGGGTTCGGTTTCATACAGAAAAAACAATTTATGGAATGGATGTTAAAACAAAAATGAGAGAACACGGATGGATAAAAATACCTCCTTATTTTACCCCGCCAGGTGCACCATAAAATTTTTTTAAAGGTTGTTCAAAAAATCCGGTGAAAATGACACCCGCTCTCTTAGACCATTTATCTTGTTTTTCTCTGAAAAAGACAGAATAATATAACACATTCTGTCTTTTCCGTTACTCATCCGCTTTTTCGTCTGCATCTATGTTTGCAGCTGCGGATGCAAATGTCTCAAATAATCATTTTCCTCAAATAGAGGCAAAAGAAAAAATTTCGATTCGTTCCTCTCCTGTAGTCATGTCTTTAACTTTAAACTGATTGTTTGTTACTTCCTCTTCCCCAATGATGATCACATTACGAAATTTCTCCTTGTTTGCTTTGTCTAAAGCTTTGCCAATTTTTTTATTTCCCATTTCATACTCTACCTTATACCCTTGATTAATTAAATATCTAGCAACTAATAATGATTCTATTTTGGTATTTAAAGGAATAATGTAAAAATCGATAGCGACTTCCTCTTCTATTGTTCTCTTCGTTGCCTTTAAAGCCGTATAAATAACATCTAAGCCGAATGAAATACCGACCGTTGAAAAGCTTTTACCAGTTCCGATTAGACCACCAATTGCATTGTCATATCTCCCACCACTCCCAATGCTGGACTTAATTGTTTTATCCGTTAAAAAGATTACATAAATAGTACCTGTATAAATGTCCAAGCCTCTTGCTAAAAAAGGAGTAAACAAACATTGTTTATCAACACCTAAAATGCTCAAATATGCTTCCAGTTCTTTTAATTCATCCAGCCCTTGCCTCACTCGTTCATTTTGTTGACTAAAAGGTTCAAAATAAGCAAAACTTGTATTATTTTTGTCCTGTACAAACTGTTTAATGAAGTCAATCGTTTCTTGTTTTAATCCTAGTTCACCTAATTCTTCAAGAACAGCATCTAACCCGACTTTTTCTAATTTATCCAATATTAAAATCACTTTATTTACTTGTTGAGCGTTTATTTCAAACACTTCAAGCATTCCAATTAAAAGTTTTCGGTTATTATATTGAATGGTCACTTCTAAATCTAGTTTTTGGAAAGCATCTAATGCCATAATCATTAATTCTGCCTCCGCAATTTGTGAGTCTACTCCAACAATATCCACATCACATTGCGTGAATTCGCGAAACCTTCCTGTTTTTATCGGACCATCTCTAAATACCTTGCCTATCTCATATCTTTTAAAAGGCATTCTTAAAGTTGGATTCATGGCAACAACCTTGGCAAACGGAATGGTAAGATCATAACGCAGCGCCAGATCTCTTTCTCCTCTATCGGATAATGTATACATTTCCTCGATTATTTCCGCTCCTCCTCCATATTTAGAAGCAAGCAACTCAGTATAATTTAAAATGGGCGTTTCCAACGGTCTACACCCATATTGAATAAACACATCTTCAAGCGTTCTTTTGATTTTAATGCGTACACTTTCTTCATTCGGCAAATAATCTTGTGTTCCTTTTACATTTTGATACTTCATTTTTTTCATTTTTATGCCCTCCTAATTTTAAAAAAAATAAAAACCGCACTAGATAAAAGTTTAAAAACTTCAATCAATGCGGTTTCATGATAAATAGACTTCCTAGATACGATTTTTAAAATCGAATAGCAAGTCTATTTGGTCAGATGATGAAATTGTGGGGTACAGCTAATTATAGGATCAGTCAGCATATTATCCACCTCAATGTTTCATTTTAGATAATTTATCATATTCTTCTTTTTATTTCCATTTATTTTTCTAATTTTTTTGGAAATTCATTATTTCATCGTACTAAATTAGTTTATCCAATCCACTTCAAACGCAGAAGAAAGCAACTCCATCTTCTCTATATCCCAATCAAAGGTTAAAATGGCTGATTGTCTTGATTGATGGGAAAGAAGCCGCTCACCATTTTTAATAACAAGACTCTCCGCCTCCCAAAAAGAAACGGTGTCATCTTCTCCTGTCCGATTACAAACGAACATAGGAAGTCTCGTTTCTTTTGACCGTTGTTCCCATTCGCCGTTTGGACCATGTAAACCTTTCCCCCAAGAGGATGGGGCAATCAGTATTTCTGCTCCTTTCGCTGCAAGTGCATCTGCAATGTTTGCTGTATACGAATCGGCACATATTAAAATGCCTGCTTTGATATCCCCGATTTCAATTGGTTCCAATTGCTCTCCAGCCGTACTCCAATCATCTACTATACTTGTGACCTTTTGTTGTTTTCCTATTATATGACCATTATGATTAATAACAAATACAGAATTGTAACAGTCTTCACTTTCTGATTTCTCTGGACAGCCAAGAAAAACCGTGGTATTTACAGACTGAACCAAATCAACAAAATGACTCATCCATTTATCCGGCTGCTGATTAATCCAATCCGTTCCAATCTTTCTGGAAAATTGAAGTCCGCTAACAGCTAATTCTGGGGTAATAATCCAATCTACGTTGTTCTTTGCAGCTTGTTTGACCGCTTTTTCAATAAGCTTTTGATTATATACGATATCCCCCGCTATCGGTAATAAATGTAGCAACGCCATTCTCCTTTTTCTCATAACACTCCACCTTGACTTTTTCCTTTATTTTACCCCATACCAAAAACAATACGTGTAAATTTTAATTCCTTCTATTCACAAGTCACTCAGAATGATCCAAAGATAAAATCTTTAAACATACTGCCTGCTCATCATCACACGTAATAGAATGTATATCTTCAAGTTTTACGTATGACTCCCCATCAAATTCTCCATCATCCGTTACAATAGATACAACTAAAATCTCTTTTTCTACCTTTTTAATAAATCCTTGAATAAACGCCTCTTCGAATAATTTAATGAAAACGACGAATTTATTTTTTTCCGCAAATTTAAGCATTGATTCTAGTAAATGATCATTTTTTCCTTCAAAATCAATATGACTTTGATTTTTAGCCTCATATAATTTTTTTATGTTGCGAATATATTTCGTATTTTTATTAATTTGATAAATATCAATAGTGTTTATAAGATGAAAACCATCGTACATGCCAATGGGAGATACATTTGCAAGCAGGACAAACTCTTCTGAAAATTTCAGAACTTTTCCCACTTCAAATTTAGTTGCGTTCTCCACTTCTGTATAAACTTCAACCAATTCTTTACTAACAAGTGCTTTTAATAATTCCTTTTTCATTTTTTTCTCCTTTTAAGAAAATAAAGGGTATCTTCTCCGAATAGGTTGCTGCATGGGAAAATGAAGCTTATTTGTTATCCATACGGCAACATTTATTTCCTACTTTTTTCGACTACTCCTGCATTGCCTGTGCCATCATTTCTAATTTCATAACAGTCTTCCAATTTCGTACAGTTGTAGGATTTCCTATTTTCTGTAGCTGGATAGCGAGCTTGGACTTGTGAAAACTTTGCCGTAAATATACATAAACCACTTTTTCGTGAATGTGGCATACTTCTGTCCCTGATTGATAAGCAAGTAAAGCGTTCATTTTTTCTTCTGTGAACGCTGCTTTTAACAAAGCAAGATGGACACTTTCTCCTTCTGCTAAAGCATTAGCTGGATAAGGACAATGATGAATAATTTGTTCCCATTCTAGTGCCGCCCTTACCATAACCGTTACAGAAAATCCATAGAAATTTTGAATTTCTTGTTCAATAAGCTGTTGTACGGTTTCTGCCTTTTCATCAGACCGAAATACTATGTTGCCGCTTTGAATATAAGTAGTAACCTGCTCTAATCCATTAGTAGATAATAGGTCCTTTAATTCTTTCATTTTTATCCTATTATGTCCACCTACATTAATTCCTCTTATCAAAGCGATATAAACCGTCATTTTATCCTCTCTCTTTCATCCAGGCCAGCTTAAAAAAATCATACTGATTCTTTTCTAGAAACGAGCCAATATTCCTCTATTAAATCGTTTCCTTAAATAAGATTGGCATATGCTTTTTATACGAATCAATTAATTTTTCACCAAATATGGTCATTTCTTTTCTCCAAGGATGACCTAGAATTCCCCATTCAAAGTTTTCTTGAAAAAAGAAATAATAGTCTCCATTTGGAAAAACTGGTACTATCCATTCGTTAAATTCATTTCTATCCATTGGTTTTCTCGGATCAACTAAATAGCCAGGATGCTGATAATCCAATGCATAAATCTTTTCATTGACCAACGTGCATTCAAGAAATACCTTCCATGTTTTATTTTCTAAATCGTTTATTAGCTTATCTGCCTCTTTATTGTCATAGTAACTAGAAATATCGTAAACGATAAATGGTTCAGGAACTTGAAAAGGCTTCAAGAATCTGCTTTTTTTAATGCTAGGACGAAACCTAATCCTCGCAGATACAATTTCCCATAATAAATCATTTTGATTAGTTGATAACATAGTCCAATTATTCATTTTTTCTTCTCCTACTTAATCAATATACCTTACCACTAATATTTTGTTTTCTATTTAGAATAATAGAGAGATTTTCATCAATTAATTATTTCTGTGTATAAATAATTATTCCTGCCTCTTCTTCTAAGATAAGAGTAATGATTGTGTTCTTTTTCCTTGGCATCTGGATTCTTACTTTGAAAGAAAATGCCTTTCAAGTGCCCTTCCAAGCTAGGTCAGTCTCCTTGAGAAGAGATTTTCACCATCTGAGCTTTTGTGCTTCACCCTCAACTTATACTTCTTTGTCAGATAAAGAAAGAGCGTTGACTAGGTCAACACTCCACATAACAGCGTGTCTCATAATAAATTGGTGTATAGAATGAAGCAGAGATCATATATACACCAATAATAAGGTTTGACGTCAATTTGGAAAATTGGGAGACACCACTCTGTTATCTCCACTGGAGCGGTGGTGTTAAATGGTAAGTATATCGGGAAAATGTAAAAATAGTTGGAGGAATAAAGATGTACTCAGAAGATATGACCCAATATACAATAACTAATCTAGAAAACATAAAAGTGTACAAAACACATATGATACATTCTAATGACGGGGAAGCAATGAAAATATTACCTTACCAATAAAAATTTAGGTGTTCGAATTAGTTATTTATTAAGGGGAGATATAATTCTCCCCCATTATAATTTTAGTGGGTTGTTGTTTTAATAATTGCCACTATACTGAACAAATTGCTTATTTCTTGTCGTATTGATGTAGAGAAGCGAAATATCCGATTGAGTATGCCCTAATTGATTCATAATTAGGGGAATATCTCCACCAGTTTGCTCGGCCAGATTCGTAGCATACGTATGTCTTAATTTATGAGGAGACATCCTTTTTTCAAAAGCCTTCGTATATTTATAAACAATATCCTCCACTGCTCTATTCGTTAAAGGTTCGGTTTTTCCATTTGAATAACCTTATTTGTTTCTGAAAACGATCAATATTATTTTCAACAGATAAAAAGCGATAGATTAAGTCGCTTTTAACAATAGAATGATTGGATTTTCAAGAAAACTCTGCTCCAATAAAAAAATAACAATGCCCATAAAAGTATCCACTATTTGTAAGGATATGGATTTTTCGATTCATCAAAATAAATCTAACGCTAAGAAATTACCCTTTAGAGGATTATAATATCTAGCTTTTAAATATAAGATAACACGTGCTCGTCCCTCTATAACTCAGGAAGAAACAGCAGACCTGCAATTGCTTGGGCTGGAAGGTTTTCTCGTTTGAACTCACCCGTAATAATTACACCATCAGACGTGATAAAAGGATTTTTTCATATACTGCAAAAATTCAACAGGAACAACAATTCTTACCTCTGGTTTTTTCTACAAAACAATAAAAAGGAGTGGATTTTTAAATAATTCACTCCTTTTGTCTCGTTATTCCTGTATTCTCTTTAAAAGGAAGGACCATTACCGTTATTTGGTGGAAAATAGGCATCATCCGTTGGGTTCTTTTTATTATGTTCTTCTCTAGTTTTTAAACTAGGAGAACTCTTGGTAAATTTATTTAAAAAATAAAAACCACCAACTAACGCAACCACTCCAATAACAAAATTAATCATGTTATCCACTCCTTTCTTATTTATTAGTATATAACATATTCAAGAAAATTCCAGAAACAAAAAAACTGTGTATACCATTGCTATTGTCCTTGGATGAAAAAGGAAAACAAGCAAAGCCATCTCTAAAGGAAAGATTTTGCTTGTTTATTTGCTTTTCCTTACGAGAGGCGTCCAACCTTTTTCCCTTTTGTCTAACAGATGAAAAGTCCATTTTAACAACGGTGGAACACAAAATAAGATAAATAATAAGCGAAATAATTGATATGTAGTAATGAGCGTTAATTCTCCGTTTACTGCCTGTCCGAGTATGGCCATCTCTGCCATTCCACCAGGTGCTAACCCAATAAATGCCGTTATGATACTTACATTCTGCTCCATATTGATTAAAATTACACTTAGAAATAACGAAAAAGCAACTAAAAGGATGGACGATGCAACGGACACGATGGTAAAGACTGTTTTATTTTCTATGTCTCCCAATTTTACACGTAAGCCTAAATCTATTCCAATTAATACTTGAGAGATGCTTAAAATGCTAATAGGCAACGCAGGAACATGCATACCACTTACTACAAATGCTGCAATCACCACCATCGATCCAATCATAAATGGAGTAGGAAACTTTAATTTCTCTACCATTTTTGCCCCGATAAATGCCAAGAAAAGAAAAGGGATAATAGAGACATGAAACGTGTTAATAGGATGGACAGTTACAGCTGCTGCATGTTCTGTTCCATGAAACAAGGGACTATAAACAAGAAATGGCACAAGCATAACAACAGATAGAATCCGACTAACTTGTATAATAGTGACAGCTGCAAGATCTATTCCTTTCATTTCTGTACATAATGCCATCATCTGGGTTAATCCACCGGGAATACTTCCTGTGATAGCAGACTTATAATTAGTATGGGTAATTTTTGTTGTGAAATAGGCAAGTGTCAGACTAAAAATAATCATAGAAAGAGTCATTGCCAACATGGAGGGTAAGTGGTTGAACATTTCAATAAAGGTCTCTTTTGTAAACGTAATCCCAATCGAGTAGCCAATGGATAGTAATCCTGCATCCCGAAAAGAAAATGGTAATTTCGGAGATTGCTTTGTTGCTTTGCAAAACAGTACGGTAGCAATCATTGGACCAAGCAGCCAAGCTAACGGTAAATGACAAAAATAAAAAATCAATCCACCGATAAAGGCGGCAATACTAAGTTTTAGTAACGACATAACATTTATTCCCTTTCTAGCCTAAAAGCTCATCGAGTATGTCCATTATACTATTAATTGATTAGAAAAGAAGGAAATTCATCAAAAATAAGCAGAACATTCGAAATAAACTTTATCGGTTCTAAATTAACATCAAATAAATGCTGTTGCTGTAAGAGATAACTATTAAGTAAAGCAGTAACAAAAAGTTGTTCAGCATCTAATAAGATTGAATGGTTATTAAATGACGAAATGGTAGTTAAAACTTAATAGTATAGTCATGTACCTGAGATATACATTAGAACGATCGTTCATGTAAACAGATTATTTTTAAAACGCTTGGAGCATCCAAGCGTTCAGTGTGTGTGTTATCTTTTTACATTGAGGATTAATTATGGCTATTCGTATCTGTAGACCTTGCTAGCAAAAGCAGGATTCATCCATGTGTTTCTCTTTATTGCTCTTTTTTACTTATTTCTTTCATTTTGATTTTTTCTAACTTCCATTCATTTTTATGTCTTGTCCAAATGGTTTCCAAATAGGCTATGGTATCTGTTTCAGATACGCCGCTTATTTTTTGTTTTCCTTTTAATGCGAACTTTTGATGGTAGCTGATATTACTTAATGAAGCGTAAGGCTGCACAATCAATTCTGTCGGTTCATTTAATTGCCCATTATGATAGACCCCTAATTTTTCATACTGCTTTTTTCGATCAAATAAGTCAAAGCTGTACGTTTTTTGTCCTTCTATCGTTAATTCTGCTTTATAATCTGTTTTAAGTTGACTAGCAATGCTAGGTAATTCAGGAATCTCTATCTCTTTTAACTCATTTTTTAAACAGGTATACAGATAATAATTCGTCTTGCTTCCTTTTTCATCCGTCAACACTTTAATAAACAAAAGTGGATTTTTATCTTTATCTAGTGTGACAAGTTGAAGCGTCGGACGATAACCTCCCTCTAAATGTATATTCTTTTTATCCCCATTTTTATCTACTACTTCTAATACTACTTCTTTGTACAATTCTTTCTCCTCTTGATTGGAAATGCCCTTTAATTGAATGGTTTCATCATTTCCATCAAGAAGTAAATCCACTTTATTATGATAAATTATTGTCTCTTCTTCCTCTTTTCCTAATGCATATGCACCAGTAATCGCACTTAAAGACATGAAAAAGAAAGCAGTAAAAGCAAAGAGCAGTTCTTTTTTCATACTATCCCTCCTACATCATTTAACATAATTTTAGGATGTCCAATTATGGAAAATTAATGTAAGAAAGTAAGAAAAGCGGAAGCGCCTTGTTTAGCCCCGAAGAAAAATGTTCTCCTGACTCAAAAAGTGTTTGTTTCTTATAGAGGCTGGAGGCAATACTTACTGGGACTAAATAACCTTCACATTTTAATACATTCTTACTTTTAGACAAAAAAAGAGTACTTACTTTTGTTCGTAAGTACCCTTTTTCTCTCATCATTCTTCTATTCTTGTTTGTTTTCTTTCCACATTTCAACTACTTTTCCTGCCTCTGTTTCATCAATCACAAAGGAGCCATTAGAGTAGCGATCATTAAAGCGGATGTTTTCTACTAGTATTTCTTCGGTGTTTCCTTTTTCTGTTTCTAAATAGACAATGTCTTGTTTTGCTACGATTGTCATTCCGACTACTCGATGCGGGTTTGCTTTTAGTTCTCTTAACATGATAAATCCGCGTTTTGCACGACCGGATGGTTCAAATTCTGAAAGCTTCATCTTTTTAATGGAACCACGCTGTGTTATAATAACGACATTTTCTTGCGCGGGATTTGTTATTAATTTTCCAGCTATAACAAAGTCATCTGGTTTTAAATTAATTCCTTTTACACCAGCAGCTCTTGCACCAACAATATTCACTTCTTCTTCATGAAAACGAAGGGAATAGCCAAAATGCGTTGAAAGAAGCACTTCATGCTGTCCGTCGGTTACAAAAACATCCACCACTTCGTCATCTCCTTTTAAATTAATTCCGACTAATGGTTTGGAATATCTTTGTGCCTTATAATTAGCTAATTCGCTTTTTTTGGCCATTCCATTTTTCGTAAAGAAAAGGAGATACTTCGTTGAATCAAATTCTTTTATTGGTATCGCTTGAATAATATGTTCATCCCGGTCAATTGGAATAATATTCGAAATATGCTGTCCTAAATCTTTCCAGCGAATATCTGGAAGCAAATGAACAGGACAATATAAATAATTTCCTTTATTCGTAAATAACAATACAACATCTGTTGTATTAATATCTATTTTCCGCAAAATCCGGTCGCTGTCTTTCCTGCCAAAGTCCTGGCCATTGCTTGCCGCATAAGAACGTTGACTGGTGCGTTTCACATAGCCTTCTTTTGTAACGGTAACAATGACATCTTCACTTGCAACTAACACTTCAAGATTAATTTTAATTTCTTCAATTTCAGCTTGAATAACCGTGCGTCTGTCTGTTGCAAATCGTTTTTTTACATCTTTTAATTCTTTTTTTATAACAAACAGCAATTTCTTTTCACTAGCAAGTATAGCTGTCCATTCTTCAATTTTTTTTGCCAACTCTTCTGCTTCTGCTTGTAATGCAGTTATATCTGTATTGGTTAAACGATAAAGCTGCAAGGACACAATCGCTTCCGCCTGTGGTTCGGTAAACTGAAAGGCATCCATTAAATTGTTTTTTGCATCTCTTTTATCTTTGGATGCGCGGATGGTTGCAATCACTTCATCCAAGATAGACAAAGCTTTCATTAATCCAGCAACAATATGTTCCCGGTCTTTTGCTTTTTGCAAATCAAATTGAGTTCGTCTTGTGACAACTTCTTTCTGATGGGCAATATAAGCATCTAATAATTCTAAAATCCCCATTAAGCGAGGTCTTTTATTATGAATGGCTACCATATTAAAACTATACGTAATTTGCAAATCGGTATTTTTAAATAAATAATGCAATATGCCATTTGCATCTGTCTCTTTTTTTAATTCAACAACAATTCGCAGGCCAGTTCGATCGGTTTCATCACGAACTTCTGCAATGCCCTCTACTTTACGATCGAGACGTAGTTCATCTATTTTTTTTACTAAATTGCTTTTATTTAATTCATATGGAATTTCCGTTATAACGAGCTGCTGTTTACCGCCGCGAATCTCTTCCACTTCCGTTTTGCCGCGGACAATAATTTTCCCTTTGCCTGTTTCATATGCTTTTTTTATGCCTTCTACTCCTTGAATGATGCCTCCTGTAGGGAAATCCGGCCCCTTAATATGCTGCATCATATCGTCTACAGTGCAGTTTGGATGATCCATTCTTTCGATAACGCCATCGATTACCTCTCCTAAATGATGAGGGGGAATATCTGTCGCATATCCAGCGGAAATACCTGTAGATCCATTTACTAGTAGGTTTGGGAATTTTGCCGGTAATACCGTTGGTTCACTTGATGTATCATCAAAGTTTGGAATAAATTCAACGGTTCTTTTTTCAATATCTTTTAATAATTCTGATGAGATAGCCGAAAGTCTAGCTTCTGTATAACGCATGGCAGCAGGAGGATCTCCGTCGATGCTCCCATTATTACCATGCATTTGAATCAGTACATTTCTTACTTTCCATTCCTGACTCATCCGCACCATCGCTTCATATACAGAGGAGTCTCCATGTGGATGATAATTACCGATTACATTACCAACTGTTTTTGCCGATTTCCGGAAATTCTTATCATGAATATTCCCATCCTCATGCATCGCATAAAGAATTCGACGCTGTACTGGTTTTAAGCCGTCTCTTGCATCCGGCAGCGCCCGCTCTTGAATAATATATTTACTGTAACGTCCAAAACGGTCGCCGAGAACGTCCTCTAAAGGCAAATCACGAAATTGTTCGACTGAACTCATGATGGACTTCCCTCCTCTGCAACCACAATATTTTCATTTTCTAAAATATTGCCTTCTTCTTCTAAACCGAAAGCAACATTGGATTCAATCCATTTTCTCCTTGGTTCCACTTTATCTCCCATTAATGTTGTAATACGACGCTCTGCCCGAGCAATATCATCGATTTTCACGCGTATTAATGTTCTTGTTTCAGGGTTCATGGTTGTTTCCCAAAGTTGATCAGCGTTCATTTCACCGAGCCCTTTGTAACGTTGCAGAATATAGCCTTTTCCAACTTTTTTGATGGCATCCTGCAAATCATCATCGCTCCATGAATACTCAATCACTTCTTTTTTTCCAGATCCTTTGCTGACTTTATATAACGGCGGCAAAGCAATATATACTTTTCCAGCTTCTAATAGAGGCTTTAAATATCGGTAAAAGAAGGTTAACAATAGAACTTGAATATGAGCGCCGTCTGTATCTGCATCGGTCATGATAATCACTTTGTCGTAATTTGAATCATTTACATTGAAATCAGCCCCGACTCCAGCACCTATCGCATGAATAATCGTATTGATTTCCTCATTTTTAAAAATATCTGCAAGTTTTGCTTTTTCCGTATTAATAACTTTTCCTCGCAAAGGAAGCACTGCCTGAAACCGTCTGTCTCTTCCTTGTTTCGCAGATCCTCCAGCAGAGTCCCCTTCGACTAAATAAAGTTCATTTTTAAGTGGGTTTCTGGATTGGGCAGGAGTTAATTTTCCAGAAAGAACCGCTTCTGTCCGTTTTCTTTTTTTTCCACTTCTCGCTTCTTCCCGTGCTTTTCTTGCTGCCTCTCGTGCTTGATAAGCTTTTATCGCTTTTTTAATCAGCAGAGAACTGGTTTCCGGATTTTCTTCAAGAAAATAAGCAAGATGTTCTGATACAACAGCATCTACTGCTGATCGCGCTTCACTTGTACCTAACTTCCCTTTTGTTTGTCCCTCAAACTGAAGTAAATCTTCTGGAACACGAACAGAAATAATAGCAGAAAGTCCTTCGCGAATATCGGAACCATCCAAGTTTTTATCTTTTTCTTTTAAAAGATTCACTTTTCTCGCATATTCATTTAGCATTCTTGTCATCGCTGTTTTAGATCCAGCTTCATGTGTTCCGCCATCTTTTGTACGAACATTGTTTACAAACGATAACACATTTTCAGAGTATCCATCATTAAATTGAAAGGCGAAGTCGACTTCAATTCCATTGCTTTCGCCTTCTAGACTAACAACTGGATGAAGAGTATCCTTCTCTTCATTTAAATATTCTACAAACGCTTCAATTCCATTTTCATAATGAAATATTTGCTGCTGATCATTTCTTTCATCTATTAATTCTATTTTTAATCCTTTTAATAAAAAGGCAGATTCTCTTAATCGCTCACATAATGTTTCATAATTATACGTGATGGTTGAGAAAATTGTTTTATCGGGCTTAAAGTGGATCGTCGTGCCTGTTTGATTTGTTTTCCCAATTTTTTCTAATGTTGTAGCAGGTTTTCCGCCATTTTCAAAACGCTGCTCATATACAAACCCATCTCGCTTAATTTTCACAACAACCCATTCGGATAATGCATTTACGACAGAGGCACCAACACCATGCAAGCCTCCGCTCGTTTTATAACCGCCTTGTCCGAATTTCCCGCCGGCATGCAATACCGTAAAGATAACTTCTGGTGTAGGCTTTCCGATTTTATGCATTCCGGTAGGCATTCCTCTACCTCTATCTTGTACACTTATACTATTATCACGATGGATTTTCACACTAATAATATCACCGAACCCGGCTAATGCTTCATCCACTGCGTTATCTACAATTTCATATACTAAATGATGCAATCCTCTCGAATCTGTACTACCTATATACATACCAGGGCGTTTTCTAACAGCTTCCAGCCCCTCTAATACTTGGATGGCATCATCATTATAATCGAAAGTTTGTTGATTTTTTGCCACAAACATACCCCTTTCGCCTTTCCACAACGACATGTTCTCTTTCTAGAAGTTGTTCAAAAAGTCCGGTAAAAATGACACGTCGAATTTCTTCGTTGGTTTGCTTCTCCGCTTCTTCTCACGTATTAACTAGATGTTCTTCTACTAAAAACGCTCACGTCCTGTGAGCAACGTGGAAGTCACCACCTCCTGTGGAAGGCCGATGCTCAGGAGCTATTCCGTCTCGAACTTCTTGGTCCTTTTTGAACACGCACTTCTATGTATCATGTCGAACAATTGTTTATGTATTCGTCTAATAACTTCATTATCCTTTAAATTTCTTTATTTTTTCAAAAAGCATTTCTATTTTTAGAAGTAGACGAGAAGAAAAGAAGGTCATAACGAACCTCCTCTTTTACCTTTAAAAGGCGTTGAATTTTCGTAAAGCTACTAGCTCGTCTTATATAGCACAACTGCCAATTTAAATGACGAACAAATGTTCCGATTGTTTCATTATACCACTTTTTTCAGTAAACAACGAGTGATAATATGTATTATTCGTAAAGATGACGCAACTTCAAACTCTTGCCCATACAAAAGATGGCAGGTAAATTAAATAATATACGAAGAAATGGAAAAGAAAAAGGAATTTTTTATAAAATATGTTCTTAAAACATCTTTAATATGGTAACACAGAATATGTCCAAATAAAAAGTTAACTCTATATTTAGACTAATGAATAAATGATGATAAGGCTTTTTTTAGATTAGCATAGGCGGTGTTTACAGAAAAAAGAGGGATTAATGGATGCAAATACCGTTAAACTGATTTACTGAAGAAATTCAGTTAAGCTATGCATCATTATATCCCTCTTTTTATTAGAAAAGCGCGGGGCGCCTTATTCAGCCCCGAAAAAAATGTTCTCCTGACTCAAAAAGTGGTTTTTCCTTTTAGAGGCAGGAAGTAATACTCACTGAGGCTAGGCGCTGGCCGGCTAAATACGCAACAGTCCTGTTGCAACATCGATTGGCTCGCATCCTGCAAGCCTTATATCTTCGCCGGCACTTGTACATCCTTTACGGCAAAGCTAGGCAATAAATCTAAGTTAAAAAATTTTATTCTTTCTTACCCTAAAAAATTTATTACATAAACGCATGTTCCACTTTAATACAGCGATCCATAATAACCGTATAGCCTTTCTCTTTTAAACGATGAAAGGTTTCTTCATGAACAATGCCTAATTGTGCCCAAAATACATCGGCATCTATTTGTTCAAATTCATCAGCCACTGCTGGAAGATGCTCTGGTCTTCTAAATACATTTACAATATCAACATGACCTTTTATATCAGATAATTTCGCCACTGCTTTAACACCCAATACTTCGTCTACAGTTGGATTAACAGGAATAATTTCATATCCAGCATTTTTCATCACATTTGCAACCATATAAGATGTTTTTTCTGGGTTATTGCTTAATCCAACGACTGCAATTCTTTTCGCTTTTTTTAAAATATTGCCTATTTCTTCTCGACTTGGATTTTCAATTGCCATATTTATCGCTCCTTTTAACTTTTTAAAAATAATTCTCTTTATCTATTCCCTAATAAAAAAAATAAAAAACAAAGCAAATTGAAAGCGGTTGCTTAATTTTGCAATGTAACGTTTGAACAACCTTTTTATACAGTCATCATAACAAACAATCTTACTCTATGAATAGATACCAAAAGAATCGTTCATAAAAAGATATCAGCAGAAGAGCATTATGTGGACAAACAGATAAAGCTACATATGTATCCCGCTTTTTTCGCAGTCCTCTTCATGCTACCCTCTTTAATTGTGTCTAAAATGTGAACATTATTGAAAAAGAATTGCATCTTTTATATCAATCCAATAGTGTAAATAGTGCTTAAAATACGATTGCAACAAGAATTATTGCACAAAAGGAGAAACAGTGATGCAAAGTTTACAAGCGGCCAGGAAAACTAAAAATCAAAAGAATTCGCTATACAGCACCGTGTGGAGATGGCATTTTTATGCTGGAATTATCTTCGCCCCTTTT
>JBDNRM010000061.1:0-20245 GCA_047718615.1 Bacillus sp. (in: firmicutes)
GTAATCAAAAATGATTATAATAAGGAATGGTGCAGAAATTGTGAAGTTTTTAACAAATTAAAAAAATAAACGATAAAAATCACTTGTATGTAAATAAATAGAAACCTTTCGTTCAATAAAAAGAAGAAAACCCCCATTGATGGAAGTTTCGCTTTATAGTGTTTGATTTCTTCATAATTTCTCCTTATTTTATTTGTATGATTAACAAAATGATTAGGAGTGATTTGAATGGAATGGTTATTATTATTGATCTGTCCAATTATGATGCTTTTTATGATGAAAGGAATGGGAGGTCATGGTCATCATAAAAATGATCATGATACATCCGATTCAAAAGTTTTGGATACAAAATTGTCAAAATTGGAATTAGAAAATGAAAAATTGAAAAAAGAAATTGACGCTCTTTCAACAATGGTGAAAAAAGAATCATAATTTAAAAAGATATTGCCTTTGGAAGAAAACGGCTTTGTTTTATAAAGGGTAAGATAGAGTATTTTTAAAGAGGAGAGATACAAATTGGAGAATATTCAGCCGTTAAATAGAGTGGCAGTTGAACTTGGGCCGTTTACTGTATATTGGTACGGTATTATTATAGGGATAGGAATATTAATGGGGTGGCTTATATTACGAAGAGAGTCAAAAAAATTAGGAATATCCCAAGAAATATTTGCTGATTTGTTAATCTTGGCAATCCCCATTTCCATTATAAGCGCAAGAATTTATTATGTATTGTTTGAATGGGACTATTATTCTGAAAATCCAGGAGATATTATTGCCATTTGGAATGGTGGCATCGCAATACATGGAGCAATCATTGGTGGAGTTATAACAACCATATTTTTCACTAGAAAAAGAGGGGTTTCATTTTGGAAACTTACTGACATTCTTGCACCAAGTATCATTCTGGGTCAAGCAATCGGACGGTGGGGAAATTTTTTCAATCAGGAGGCCTACGGAACCGAAGTAACAAGACTCTTTTTAGAAAACTTCTATTTGCCGGATTTTATTATCAATCAAATGTATATTAATGGATCTTACTATCATCCTACATTTTTGTATGAATCACTGTGGGATATTGTAGGATTTGTTCTTTTGGTTGTTCTTCGTAAATATCCTCTAAACCGAGGAGAAATATTTCTCTCGTATTTGGTGTGGTATTCAATCGGAAGATTTTTTGTGGAAGGATTAAGAACGGATAGTCTAATGTTGACTAATTCATTGAGGGTGGCCCAAGTGATTTCCTTAGTTCTAATAGGAACAGCGATACTGCTTATTTTGTTTAGACGCAGGAAAGGAACTCTAAAATACCGAGATGAAGAGACTTCTAATTAGATTAATGGTATAAAAAATTAACAGAGAAAAGAGGCAAGCATTCTATAAAGTGCTTGCCTCTTTTTTAATAAATTATAAAGTAGTTAAATTCTAATAAAAGCTTTATCTAAAAAGATAGCGTTTGTACCAAATTTGCACATTGTACTCATAATCACATCGAAGATCGGAAAAAGAATATAGGAAATACTGTACAGTTGATACTACTGAAAAGAAAGCCTTATTATTTCCTATTACTAGTGACTAGTTTAAAACAATTAAATTGCTGTTGTTAAATTTATCACACATCAGAAAACTATGTACAAAATATTTACTAAAAAAATTCAAAATAACTGCACATTTATAATCTAAATTTAAGTAAGAAAAAATTCAATTTATTTTTTCTTGGGATATATATGATTTTAGCTTTAATTATGTTGTATTGTAGCGATGAAATTACATGTAAAAGGAGTGTAAAACAATGGCTTTTCCTATTGCGAAAATACATCAAAAGTCGACTAAGACTATAGGAGAAATAAAATTTATTCCTTTATTGGTAACACTGGTTCTTGGTGCTTTGATTTGGTTTATTAATCCACCTGAAGGCTTGTCTAATCAGGCATGGCACTTATTCGGAATTTTTGTTGCGACGATTGTAGGCTTGATAATTAAGCCAATGCCAATGGGAAGCGTAGCAATCCTATCGCTGACTGCAACTGTCATTACGCAGACACTTTCCATTGATCAGGCTCTCAGTGGATTTCAAAATACAACTATCTGGCTAATTGTCATCGCATTTTTTATTTCGAGAGGTTTCATTAAGACAGGATTAGGTACGAGAGTTGCCTATATGTTTGTTAAAAAATTTGGAAAAAAAACACTTGGTTTATCCTATTCATTAGTTGCCAGCGATTTAATTCTATCACCCGCGATGCCATCAAACACGGCCCGGGCAGGCGGTATTTTGCTGCCAATCATCAACGCTCTTTCTGAAACTTACGGATCAAAGGTTGGTGATGGAACGGAGAGGAAAATTGGTGCTTTTTTAACAAAAGCATCTTTCCAAGGGGACATGATTACGTCAGCAATGTTCTTGACTGCAATGGCTGCCAACCCTCTGGCTGCTCAAATTGCTGGGGACATTACTGGTCAACGTATATCTTGGATAGAATGGGCCACAGCTGCAATTGTTCCAGGGGTGCTTAGCTTAATTTTGATTCCATATGTCATCTATATACTGTATCCGCCAGAAATTAAAGAAACACCTGCAGCATCAAAGATGGCTGAACAGAAATTAAAAGAAATGGGACCATTGAAAAAAAATGAATTTTATATGATCAGTATATTTCTTTTAATTCTGGTTCTATGGATTTTCGGATCAAATATAAATATAAACGCAACTACAACTGCTTTTATTGGTCTTGGGGCATTGCTTGTAACACAAGTATTGACATGGTCAGATATTAAAAAAGAGGAAGGTGCCTGGGATACATTGATCTGGTTCTCTGTTTTGGTCATGATGGCTAGCTTCCTATATGAACTAGGTATGATTCCATGGTTTAGCGAAATAATGCAAGGTGCTGTAAGCGGCATGTCTTGGATTTGGGCATTAGTTGTCTTATCCATGGTTTACTTCTACTCCCACTATTTGTTTGCGAGCAACACGGCCCATGTGAGTGCAATGTATGCAGCATTCCTAGCTGTTTTGGTAGCTGCTGGAGCACCGGCGATTGTTTCGGCACTATTATTAGCTGTATTTAGTAATTTATTTGGCTGTTTAACCAATTATAGCAGCGGACCAGCTCCTGTTTTCTTTGGAACTGGGTATGTAACCCAAAACAAATGGTGGTCACTTGGATTTATCATCTCCATCATTCATATTGTTATATGGTTCGTTGTCGGAGGTGCATGGTGGAAGTTATTAGGACTTTGGTGATCCTGATTTCTAGGAGATAGAACTCTTGAAATCTACTTGCCATACTAAAGGTTTAAATACTATTAACTGAAATTGTACTACGATTAGGACGATGATGTTGATTACATATCTTTATGTGCAAAATATGTTGATATTAATCTCTAAAAATATAGAGGAAAAGAAAATATAAAATATTTCTCAATATACTCTCGGAATTTCTAAGTGAAAAGCCATCAAAATTCCAAATAATTACTGGGAATAACGAATGTTTTGATGAACGAGAGTCTATTTTCAAAGATTTTCAAAAAAAGTGCATGCCAAAATAAGCCTAACCTATACTATTTTTTAAAAATCTTACGATTAGGCTATGGAAGGAAAAATGTGACCTTTAAGAAAGGCAAGTTCATCTTTTTGATGGGCGTACCAAGCGTCTATGTGCTGACAAATCATGATTCCAAAAATACGGATGTACCACATCATGGTTGACCGATGTTTTCCAGCTTCTAAATGATAATCAATCTTCTCTCGCTTGTTTGAGCGTTCTATGGAAGAGCGTCGTTTATAGATTAATTTCCATTTATCTGTTTCCCTTGACGTTTTCGGGAATAGACGTAGATTATCCTTACTGTGCGTATGGTAGGTTCGTCCGTACTTAGCGGTGGAACAAGGTGTTTTACAAGTGTTTTTCTTCCCGCAAGCCATTGGACAACGCCATTTTTGGCGATTCTGTGTGTGATCGTGGCCGTTTGGTTTCATCTTTTTCCCGATTGGACAAATAGGAACGCCTTCTGGTGAAATTTGAATATCACTTTCCGTTTTCATGTTTTTCTTGGACCGTTTGTTTAGATCTATGATAGGTTCCACCTGTTTATGGTCAATCAGTTGATAAATGGCTTCGGCATCATGTGCAGCGTCAAGAAGCATTTTATCTACCGCGCCCAAGTTGAATCGTTGTGAAAATTCAGTCCAACTAACGACAAAGCTGACCGAGTCGTGGCAAGAAGCTAAATTAAGACGCGGATATAAGGGTAAGTCGTATGGACTGTCGCATGCATTAATCATGTAGAGATGATACCCGTTGAAGTACTTTTCTCGATGACTATCCCAATCGCTGTCACAGTCTGGCTGGGAGTGCGTGCGGGCATGATTGCATTTCACTATACCTTGGGCGCGACAGTTACAAGTGGGCTTGCTTCGGATGTGGGATAAAGTGACAACGGGCGTACCGTCGCCGGCAACGTTCAGTTGTTCCAGATTTCCGAGTAACCCTAACTTGGCTGAAATGGTAAGAATTTGATTTTGAAAGAAGTGGAAAAGGCGGTCTGACGGAAGTTCCTTTTTATGATCGAGTCTAGGGAGGATCCATTCCACCAATCGCTTTATCCGGCCAGGTTTAGAGATAGGCGCCTTTTCCCCTTTCTTTCCTCTTTTGGGTTTACGCTTGCGGGACCTTTTACTTTTCTTTTTATGGGTGACGTTCTTTTTATCAAAGACCCATAAGCGGTCAAAAAAGTCGTGAAATGTACCAACACCAGGCGTATCGCCCGGTTCAAACCCACTAAGAATGGCATAGAGAGGAACACGCACAAGCTCATCGACCCATTTCGTAATACTCATGGTGGGATTCGTTAAAATCAACAGTAGATAAGATCGCATCATGGATGCTGGATCTCGAGGTAATGGTCCTTTTTTTCCGTAAATATCGGCTAACAGTACGGTGATTTCGGAAAGATCAGTAATCCAAAGTTTAGTGATGACAGGCCAGTCCCTATTTACAAGTGTTAAGAGACCACCTGAATAGTGTTTTTGGAGTTGATCCATTACAAAATTTTGATAGGTTTCTTGCGGAATAAAAATCGGTTTCATAATAAACACCTCAATCATGGTTAGTAAGGAAAAATGTCCCTTCAACCGCGATTATTGGGGTGATTTTGAAAAGTCAAGTGTTTTTCGTTGGATTTAGCTACAATATTTTGACAATTCATTTCCAATTCGAAATATTGCTCTAAATAAAAAAACTCCTACAAAGTAGGAGGGAAATCATTTGGATGGGGGAAGGAAACCCTTGTCCTATCTAGCTCGGCAAATGCCGAGAGTCTATCTCAATAACAGGAGGAGAAAAAATGCGTGAAATATCTGTAAAACTAGTAAGCAGCTCGATCAGAGATCTTTGTATACATGCTGCTTGTGATCTTCCAAAAGATGTGGAAAACCTGATTATGACTGGTCTTAAAAAAGAAGAGTCTCAATTTGGAAAATATAGCCTTGAGAAAATTCTTAAGAATATCAAACTTGCTAGGGCAGAGGATGCACCAATGTGCCAAGATACTGGAATGACTGTTGTGTTTGTTGAAGTTGGTCAGGACGTCCGAATTGTGGACGGGGATTTAACAGAGGCTATTAATGAAGGAGTGCGTCAAGGGTATGAAGAAGGGTACTTGCGCAAATCTGTCGTCTCTGACCCTGTTTTAGATCGAAAAAATACAGGTGATAACACCCCAGCTGTTATCCATATGAAAATCGTTCCAGGAGACAAAGTGAAGATTGAGGTTCTCCCTAAGGGAGCAGGAAGCGAGAATATGGGTGCAGTAAAAATGTGCAAACCAGCTGAAGGCATTGAAGGAGTCAAGGACTTTATTGTGAATACTATCAAGCAAGCAGGAGGAAATCCCTGTCCACCGGTTATTGTTGGAGTTGGAATTGGTGGAACAATGGATAAATGTACATTATTAGCGAAAAAAGCATTGGCAAGAAAAGCGGGTAAACAGAATCCAAACTCTGCTTATGCAGAAATGGAAGTAGAACTGTTAGAACGGATCAATAAACTTGGAATTGGACCACAAGGGTTCGGAGGTAAGGTAACAGCGTTTGCCGTTCATATTGAAACCTATCCAACACATATTGCCATGATGCCTGTCTGTGTCACTTTAAATTGCCATGCAGCACGTCATAAAGAAGCGATATTATAAGGGGGGGAACATTATGACAACCATAAAAAAATTAACCACACCATTAACATATGATCAAATTAAAGATTTGAAGGCAGGAGACCAAGTGTCAATTTCCGGAATCATTTATTCTGCACGTGATGCAGCTCATAAAAAAATGGTAGAAGCCTTGGAAGAAAACAAGCCTCTTCCGATTGAAGTGGCAGGGCAAATCATTTATTATGCAGGTCCGACTCCTGCCAAGCCAGGAAAAGTGATTGGATCTTGTGGACCAACAACTAGCGGTCGCATGGATCCTTACTCGCCGCAAATGATGAAACAGGGGTTGAAGGGCATGATCGGTAAAGGTCCACGAAGCAAAGAAGTAATTGAATCGATAAAGAAAAACGGAGCGGTCTATTTTGCAGCAATTGGCGGAGCTGCTGCTCTCATTGCCGATACAATTAAGAAGGCAGATATAGTCGCCTTTGATGAACTGGGGCCTGAAGCAATCCGTTGTATGGAAGTGAAGGATTACCCTTGTATAGTGGCTGTTGACAGTGAAGGAAACGACTTGTACGAGATTGGAGTAGAAAAATACAGAGTAGAATCTTAAACACTATAAGGAGGTGAAATAAAAATGATTAGTTATGATGTTGTAATTGTAGGCGCTGGAGGGGCTGGAATGATGGCGTCCCTTTCAGCCAGTGAAGATAAAAGCTTGCGTGTCGCTTGTATTTCAAAAATCTTTCCGACACGTTCACATACTGGGGCCGCACAAGGCGGTATCAATGCAGCAATGAGCTACAGAGATGCAAATGATTCACCTGAGAGCCATTTCATGGATACGGTAAAAGGAAGTGATTTCCTGGCTGACCAGGACGCAGTAGAATTTTTCACAACGAATATGCCAAAGGTGATTTCCGAATTAGATTATTACGGGGTACCCTTTTCAAGGGATGAGAATGGTCGCATCGCCCAGCGTCCGTTCGGCGGTGCATCAAGTCCAAGAACTTGCTATTCTGCTGATAAGACTGGACATGTCATTTTACATGCTCTTTATGAACAGTGTCTAAAAAATGGTGTAAAATTTCATAATGATTGGCATCTTCTGTCGCTTGCAGTAGATAATGGAAATTTTGAAGGAATCATCGCTATGGATATACGGAGCGGTGAAATACATGCCATACAGGCGAAATCCGTTGTCATTGCAACAGGAGGATTTGGGAGGGTTTATTGGAGCAGAACGACTAATGCAATCAATATGACGGGGGATGGTACGGCTGCTTGTTTTAACGCGGGTATTCCTTTAAAAGACCCGGAATTTATCCAATTCCATCCAACAGGCCTTGCATCTACCGGTATTCTTCTCTCAGAAGCATGTCGCGGGGAAGGTGGATATTTAATTAATAGAAATGGGGAACGGTTTATGGCCCGATATGCCCCGGATAAAATGGAGCTTGGTCCGCGCGACCTCGTTTCAAGGGCAATTGAGACAGAAATTAAAGAAGGCCGTGGTTTTGGGGAAGCCATGGATTCTTATGTAGTAATGGATCTTCGCCATTTGGGTGAAAAGAAAATAATGGAGCGATTGCCACAAGTAAGGGAACTGGCCATGGATTTTGAAGGTGTGGACCTCATTATAGAACCAGTTCCAATTCGCCCGAGTTGTCATTATACAATGGGAGGTATTCATATAAGTGATTATCGAACTTGCAGCACACCAATTGATGGAATCCATGCTGCAGGTGAGTGCTGCAGCGTTTCCATTCATGGAGCAAACCGTCTTGGCGGCAATTCAGTGGCTGACGTAGTACTTTTTGGAAAGTATGCTGGATTAGGGGCGAAGGAAAGCGCCAAAAAACGTTCCTTCACAACGACGAGAAAATTGATGGATGAAACAGAAAAATGGAAAGAGAAGTTCCATTCAATCCGCTTGAAAAAGACTGGAATAAATATGTTTAAGATTCGAGATGAACTTGCCGAAACAATGTGGAACAATGTAGGCATTTTCCGCAAAGAGAGCGAAATGAAGCTTTCCTATGAAAAAGTGTCTCAATTATTGGTAGATTATAAGGATGCCGTGATTGAGGATTCCTCCGTAAAATATAATATGGCATTTATTAACTATGTCGAAATCGGAAATATTCTAAAGTTGGCAAAGGCAATTACATTGGGTGCATTAAATAGGAAAGAAAGTAGGGGATCTCATGCAAGGGCTGATTATCCAAATCGTGACGATGTCCATTTCCTTAAACATACATTGATATATCAAGAAGGAGACCATTATCGTTTAGAATATAGCCCGGTGAAGATTACAAAATATCAACCGGAGGAGCGAAAATACTAATGTATAATACATTATATTTTAAAGTTAAGAGATTTGATGGGGGAGATGAATGGTATCAGAATTATCAGCTTCCATATGAAAAGGGGAAAACGATCCTATGGGCTTTAACGTCTATTCGAGAAAAGCTTGACCCTAGCCTTGTATTCACTTCAGCCTGCCGCCATGCAATTTGCGGTAGTTGTGCAATTAGAGTCAATGATCATTCTTTTCTGGCTTGTAAGACTTCACTGGATGAAGTGCTTGAAACGTTTCAAACAAACTATTTAACTTTTAAACCTTTAAAGAATTTTGAAGTAATAAAGGACTTGGCTATTGCTTGGGAGCCGAAGATGGAAAAAATGGAACAAGTGAAGCCCTGGCTACTTCCTTCTGTGGAAGGAAGCAAAGAAACCGGATTTATTCAGAGTGAAGATGATTATCACGAAATCGCAGTTCCTACCGATTGTATCTTATGCGGCGTTTGTTCTTCTGAATGTAATCAACTTTCCTTAAATGATGGTACATATTTAGATCCATTCATTTTAAACAGAGCATACCGGTTTGCCGTTGATTCAAGGGATAAGTGTCCCGAAGAACATATTCAGCCAGTTTATGAAAAGGAGTTATGGAAATGTATGCATTGTATGCAGTGCGTAACAAAATGCCCGAAAGGAATTCCGTTGACTGATCAAATTGCCTACTTGAGACAAGAGTCAATCAAGATGGGAGAAGTGAAAAATCAAGGTGCAAAACATGCTTTTGCCTTTCATGATGATGTCAGGAATAAAGGACGTTTAAATGAAATGATGCTACCTATCAAAACAGATGGCCTTGTCAATACCGCAATGAGAAAGGTTCCGTTTGCGATAAGAATGATAAAAAAAGGGAAGATAAATCCGTTTCATATACCGAAAGCAGTTGAAGGTATCGAGGGAGTAAGAGAAATCTACCATTTTGCAAAGGAGGTTAACAAACAATGAGATACGCTTTTTTTCCAGGCTGTACACTTGAGTCTGCTGCCGAAGAGCTAATGATTTCTACAAAAAAGATAGCAGCTGCTCTAGAAATTGAATTAATTGAACTTAACGGCTGGACCTGCTGTGGGGCAAGTCATATCCAGGACGTAGATGATTTTTTAGCAACATCCATTAACGCTAGGAATATTTCACTTGCTGAGGATTTGAAAGTAGATAAATTATTGACTGTATGTAATACCTGTACATTAATGCTTCGTACAGCGAAACTTAAAATGGATAAGAACGAGAAGTTGCGTACTAGAGTGAATGAAGGGCTTGGGAAGGCTGGTATTAAATATAAAGGAACGGTTGAAGTAACCCATTTATTATGGGCTTTGATTCAAGATTATGGGTTAGAAAATTTGAAGAAAAAAGTTAAACGCCCACTTACAGACCTTAAAGTTGCCAATTTTTATGGATGCCATATTCTGATGCCGCCAAATGTAATGGGATTTGAAAACCATATGAATCCACAATCAATGGAAATGGTGGCAGATGCTTTGGGAGCTGAGAGTGTTCATTTTGGTCAAAGGCTAGCATGTTGTGGTTTTCATGCCGTATTTCCGGCCGAGAAAGAAGTGATGAACCTGACTGGGAAAAATTGCTTATCATCTAAATATGCAGGTGCAGATTGTATTGTTACTCCTTGTCCTTTATGCCAAATGCAGCTGGATGCATACCAGCCAGATGCACAAAAAGGGTTTAATGAAGATATTACGATTCCAATCCTTCACTTGCCACAGCTAATTGGTCTCGCTTTAGGATTCTCCCCAGAAGAACTGGCAATTCAAAGGCATGTGGTGGATGCGATACCAGCTTTAAAGAAAATAAGATAGTGATCATTATCATAATACAGTCATAAACGTTCCATAAAATAACCATAGATTCTGCAAATTCTTTTATTAGAATTACATTGTTCGTATTTTCTGAAAATAGAAATATACAAAAATTACATTGTAGGTGGTGAGTATATTGAAATTTAAATTGATTTTAATCACGTCTTTATTATTACTTCCTAGCTCCATTGCTTTGGCTGATGAAGGGAACGCAAACAAAACCAATTCTTCAAATGATATGGAAATGTTTATGAATGAAGGTAGTTCCCACGAAGGTCATACGATGAATTCAGAAGAACAAGGAAATACAACAAATGAAACAGGGAGTACGGCACACAATGAATCTGGTGCTGGTAAAGAAGGAGGGCATAACCACTCAGAACAGGACATCAAAGAAACCCCGCCTAATTACAAAGTGTTAAGCGTATTTGGAGCCATTAACCTATTATTTTTAGTTATAGGGTTTTGGAATAAAAGAATAAGAAAGAGGGGAAAGATAGATGTCACTACTGGACAAAAAGCATAAACAAACTAATCAACCGATTAACTTATTGAATATTCCAATAATCAATGCGTTTATTAAGAGTAGATGGTATCCCGGTATTTTTCAATGGGCAGCTTTTGTTGTTTTTTCCATCATTGTTTTTCAATTAGTAGTAGGTACAGTCAGTCCACAAACTAATTTTGGCACATCGATGACATGGGTGTTGTGGTGGCCGATTATTCCCGTTCTTTTTATTGTGGCAGGGAGATTTTGGTGTGCCGTTTGTCCGTTTGGAAAACTAAGCGACCTCGTTCGAAAATTTGCCGGAAGTGAAAAGCGAATGCCAAAGTTTCTAAAGAAATACGGCATTTGGTTCATTGATTTGTTTTTTATCATGATTACATGGAGCGACCATGTGTGGGGAATTGTAGAATCACCAAGAGGTTCAGGCTATTTGCTGCTTGTACTTGTGACAATGGTAGTCACGACATCTGTTTTATATGAACGGCGTACGTTTTGTAAAACGCTTTGCTTTCTAGGAGGATTAGCAGGAAACTACTCACGCTCGGGAATGCTGGAATTAAGAGGGACACCAGAAATATGCCGTACATGTAAATCACAGTCATGTTTTAAAGGAAATGAAAAAGTAGAAGGATGTCCAATGTTTCAATATGTTAGGACGATGGATTCAAGTGCTGAATGTAATTTATGTGGAAATTGTGTGAAATCTTGTCCTAATAACTCGATTAGAATTTCTCCTCGTGTACCGACCAAGGAAATATGGAGCATTAAGAAACCGAAACTTGAACATGCCTCTCTTGCGGCTGTCATTATGGGAATTGTATTTGTACAAAACATTACGATGTTAGAGATTTGGGAAGATATTCTTAGAGTGATTGGTTCATTGACAGGTACAACAAACTATACTGTAAACTTTACCGTTGCTTTTGTCATTTCCATGATACTTCCTATTCTCTTATTATTAGGAACAGCAAAACTAGCTAGTATGTTAAAAGGAGATAAAGAAAAGGTAAAAGAAAACTTCGTACGGTTTGGTTATGCGATTATTCCTTTGGATTTAGCTGGACATTTAGCTCATAATCTATTTCATATTTTAACGGAGGGGAAAGCGATTTGGTTTAACTCAGCGGCGTTATTTGGAGCCAGCTTGAGCGGTGATTTGAGCTTGGCATCTGTCTCATCTGTTCAGTGGATTCAATATGCTATTATCATATTGGGGTTTGTTGGTTCCATTTATACGGTCTTTCGCATCGGTAAGAAGGGTTCGTTTAAACAATTAGCTCCATACTATGCTTTTATGCTTCTCTTAACTGTGGCAAATCTCTACTTATTTTCATTGCCAATGGTTCATCGAGTGTAAAAAGAAAGGAGAAAAAATGAAATTAAAGCTTTTGGCAGGAATGACAGCTGTAGGATTGCTCCTTTCCGGGTGTAGTTCTGATGGTGAAAAAGAGGATTCAAAAAAACTGGATAAAGGATATAACGTGGAACATGTTCATGGCGTGGCTTATTCAAAAGACGACTTGATCTATGTGGCTTCCCACAATGGAATGATTGTGACAAAGGATCGTGAAAAAAAGTGGTCATTTGTTGGGAAAGATGATTTTGATTTTATGGGATTTCATCTACAATCGGATGGAACAATGCTGACGAGCGGACATCCAGGACAAACTTCTGATTTGCCCAATCCGCTCGGATTGCTGGAAAGTAAAAACAATGGGGAAAATTGGGAGGCGAAAGCATTAGGAGAAGAAGTTGATTTTCACATTCTAACCTCAAATGAAAAGAATCCAAATATTATGTATGGTGTCATTCAAATGGGAAGCGGAGATTATAAAGCGGGAATCTATAAGAGTACTGATAAAGGAGAAAGCTGGGAGAGGGTAGAAGGAACTGGTTTAATGAATAATTTGCAAGGTATTTATTCACTGCTTTCCCTTCCAAACAATGAAAACGGATTGCTTGCTGGTACGAATGCAGGTGTTTATCGTTCAGAAGATGGTGGAGCAACATGGAAAAGCGTATACGAAAAAAGGTTAATTACTGCATTAAGTGTCATTCCGGGTTCCTATGATCTGATCAGCTACTCTATAACTGAGGGGGAGGCTGGAATGATGATCAGTAAAAATAATGGGGCAACGTGGGAAAAAATCGGACTTGATCTTAACAAGGATGCCGTTTCCTATATTGCTATTCATCCTAAGAAAACAGAAAAGATAGTTGCAGTGACTTTTGAAAATAACCTCTTGTTAAGCGTTGATGGTGGACAAAACTGGGAATCATTAATGGAAAAAGGAAAATTGAAAGATTAAGTAAGGAATAAGTATAGAGCATTGGAAAATTTTATTTCATTGCTCTTCTTTATATATTAAAAAAGGGGAAATAAGGTTGTGGCGATTAAACGAAAAAAAATATCGGTTATCGGTAGTGGATATACTGGAGCAACAACATCTTTTTTATTGGCACAAAAGGAATTAGGAGATGTTGTATTAGTGGATATTCCACAGATGGAAAATCCAACAAAGGGGAAAGCACTGGACATGCTTGAAGCAAGTCCAATTCAAAGGTTTGATGCTAGAATTACAGGAACGGCTAATTATGAAGATACGAAGGATTCAGATATTGTAGTGATTACTGCAGGAGTTGCCCGCAAGCCTGGGATGCATCGTAATGATTTAGTTCAAATCAATCAACGGATTATGATAAATGTTACAAATGAAATTGTAAAATATTCACCAAACTGCTTTATTATTGTTTTAACAAATCCTGTTGATGCTATGGCTTATACAGTATTCAAGGAATCAGGTATTCCTAAAAATAGAGTAATAGGTCAATCAGGTATTCTTGACACCGCTCGCTTTCGAACTTTTGTTGCCCAAGAGTTGAATCTTTCTGTGAAAGATATAACAGGTTTTGTACTAGGTGGACACGGCGATGATATGGTACCGTTGCTTCAATATTCTTATGCAGGAGGCATACCTCTTCAAAATCTTATTCCGAAAGAAAGGCTTGAAGCAATCGTTGATCGAACTCGTAAAGGGGGAGGGGAAATTGTAAACTTAATGGGGAATGGAAGTGCTTATTACGCACCAGCAGCATCATTGGTTAACATTTGCGAATCTATATTAAAAGATCAGAGACGTGTTCTTCCTACTATTGCTTATTTAGAGGGGGAATATGGTTATAAAGGCATTTATTTAGGAGTCCCAACGATTATTGGCGGCAACGGGATGGAGAAAGTCATTGTATTAGATTTAAGTATGGAAGAAAAAATAGCTTTAGATAAGTCAGCAGATTCGGTAAAAGAGGTCATTGCTATTTTAGAAGATTTGAATAGTTGAAGACCAATAAAGAAGGGGAAGTATTGAAATGGAAAAGGGGAAAAGGGGAAAAGGTCTCCCTTTACATCTGGGTGACCTTTTATAGGAAAATAATGGTCCAGTCATACTTTTTACGTCAATTCCTTTTGTTCTGATTCCTTTGCAACTCCTGGTTGTTGTGATTTTCGTGTCCATCTTCACTGTAAGGATTTGATTTTGATAGAGTCGACTGTTTATCCAACTGATTACCAAAAAGCAAGTAGGCTGCGAGAAAGAAAAAGGTAAAGAGAGGTTTAAACAGCCATTTCTTATCATAATCTGTTTCTTTTTTGTATGGTTTTGATAAGATTTGAAACAATAGCAATGTACTGACTGAAAGGGTAAGAAAAATATTTATCATGGTAACAGATTGATTTTAAGTAATCATTTCCCCAAACATAGCACCCATCATTCCTGACATAGATCCTTCAAGTGCAGGGAGTATCCCGAGAGTTAAACCGCAAGCTGTTCCTGCAAGAATACCAATAAGAATGGAGAGGATAGTAGATTGAAAAAGGTTGCCTTTAAAAAGTGAACCAAATAAGGTTCCGCATGTTAATCCAACATTCATGGCCGTTGCCATTGATAGAATCATCCTTATCATTCCTCTTAATCTTGTTTTAAAGTAAAAAGCCATCGTCACAGTTAAAATTGTCACCAATAAAAGAGTAATCAGTACAAAGTAATAAAATCAGTTCATTTAATCAACTCCCCTTTACTTGCTACATCATATGTCTTGCAGAGACAGGCCATGCAAGAAAGTTAGAAAAAGATTTAAAAGAGAAAAAATATGCATGGTTTCTCTATATTTTTATGTGAAAATAAAAGAAAGCTACTTAGTAGAAAGCGGGTGATATTTTTGAATCCCACTATTAATGAAAAAATCAAAATGAGATATAACCGGGTTTCTAAAATTTATGATTTAATGGATCGGATGATTAAAGAACAATGGAGAATAAAGCTACTTTCTCAAGTCTCTGGAAAAGTGCTTGAAGTAGGGATTGGGACAGGAACGAATTTGAAATTTTATCCAAAACAAATTCAGTCTCTAACGGGAGTTGATTTTAGTGAAGGCATGCTTAAATATGCGAAAGAAAAGGCATCAAAAGAAGAATGTAAGTTTCCAGTTGAATTAATAGAAGCAGATATACAGGAGCTGCCATTCCCAGATCATACTTTTGATTCGGTGGTATCTACATGTGTGTTTTGCTCCGTTCCTGATCCTGTAAAAGGTCTAAAAGAGTTAAGAAGAGTATGTAAACCATCAGGACGCATTTATATGCTGGAACATATGAGAAGCGAAAACAATCTGGTTGGGTTAGCTATGGACTTGCTTAATCCAGTAACTGTAAGACTCTGGGGGGCGAATATCAATAGAGAAACATTAAAAAATATTCACCTAGCTGGACTCAAAATAGAAAAAAATGAGCTTCTAATGAGAACGATTGTGAGAAGCTTGATCATAACTCCTAACAAGGCATAACACATTGATTGTATGTACGAAGAGTGAGTTTCTTGCCCACTCTTTTTTGTACATCTTTTGCGTTCTTTTTGATGGTTTGCCTTTTTTCCTTCTGCACTTTTTTCATCTTCTCAATCTAATTTTGTTCGTCCACTTATAATATTTCTTCACCATTTCTTCATATTTTCTTGTTAGCATAATTACATGTGATGAAAAGAACGAGAAGGTACAACATGAGGGTTATTTTGTTTGAAATAGGAAATTTTCCTGTGCGGTCTTAGGGACTTATTGTAGCTTTAGCCATTTTACTTGGCATAGGGGCGTTACCTATTACTTATCAAAAGGTGCAAAATACCAGAAACATGTGATTGAAATAATGTACTTATCCTTTAGTGATGCTAAAATGGACTCAATTAGGGAAACTAAACATAAAAAAGTAGGATATGAGGGATTCTTATGAATAAATTACAGGTACTTATAGTAGATGATGAATGGAATGTACGAAATCTTCTTCGTATTTATCTTACCAAAAATGGTTTTGAGGTGAAAGAGGCTAAAAATGGATATGAGGGAGTACAATTAGCTGACCAATATTCTTTTGATCTTATTATTTTAGATATCATGATGCCGGATTTGAATGGATGGGAAGTGTGTCAGAAAATCAGAGAGTCAAAGAATACGCCTATTTTGATGTTATCGGCTCGTACAGAGATAAAAGATAAGGTGAAGGGATTAACAGAAGGGGCAGATGACTATTTGGTGAAACCCTTTGATCCAGAAGAATTAATGGCTCGTGCGTTTGCACTCTTGAGAAGATCAAGCATCTCACAGACAACACCCGTACAAAAAACGATTACCTATTTAGACCTAACGATATATCCTGAAGGTAGACAAGTATTGGTTCAAGAACATCCTGTAGAATTTACCCCTAAAGAATTTGAATTGCTGCTCTTATTGACGGAACAACCTCGTCGGGCTTTTGAGCGTGAGACTTTGTTGGAAATGGTATGGGGAATTGATTACTTTGGGGACTTTCGCACAGTAGATACACATGTAAAAAATATACGTGAAAAAGTAAGAAAAGCAGGGTTGTCCTTTAACCCTATCCAAACAGTATGGGGAGTAGGGTATAAATTTCAATGGGCAGAGGAGAGAAAATGATCGGAAATCGTATTGGGTTGAAACTAGGCATAGCCATCCTTTTGCTTTTTTTGATGGTGTTACTTCCCCTTGGATTTGTTATCGATCGGTTCTTTTTTGGATTTTACTACAAGGAAGTACGAACAGAGATTGAGGAACTATCTTCGCGCTATGCTGAATCAATCGAAACTTCCAGAAATCCGCAAACTCCTTTCATGTTGGAGATGATGGCAGAATTCTCTAATATAAAGCTATATATCGTTGACACAGAAGGAACTATTATTGCAAATTCAGGTATCCACAGTTTAGTAAAAGGCTCCTCGATACCAGTTGATGAACTTAAAAATCTATCACAAGGGAAATCCGTAGAAAAAGAATTTAAAGATCTTGTTGACAATCAACGGTATCTGGTTTCTGGAAAGCCAATTATTTCTCAAAACCAATTTTATGGAGGGGTTTATGTTGTTTCCTCTGTTAAAGCGATTGATCAGTCTCTTGAAAAAATACGCAGCATGTTATGGTTATCGGGAATCGGTGCTTTCTTTCTTGCGATAGGATTTACGTATGTCCTCTCAAAAAAATTATCAGATCCTTTGATTCAAATGGAAAAAGCCACTCGTAAGATTGCCAAAGGGGATTTGACTATACGTGTCACTCCGCCATCGAAGGATGAGATAGGCTCGTTAGCCCATGCCATTAATGATTTGGCTTTCGACTTACAAAAATATCGTGAATCTCGAAGTGAATTTTTCTCAAACATTTCTCATGAACTAAGAACGCCGATGACTAGCTTAGAGGGATACGCAAAAGTTTTAAAGGAGAAGTTGTATGAGACAGAAGAAGAAAAAGAGCAATATCTTGATATCATTTATCAAGAGTCTATCCGACTTACAAGAATAATAGGAGATCTGTTTGAACTTTCCAAAATGGAAGAGGGAAAGATTGGTTTCCACTTTGAATGGATCGATTTATCAGAAGTGATGGATAGTGCTATTCAAAAAACAAAATGGAGAGCACAAGAAAAAGGATTGGATATGCAAGCATATATACAACCTAATCTTCCGTTTGTCTATTGTGATGGGCATCGCATGGCGCAGGTTTTTATAAACTTATTGGATAATGCTATCCGTTACACAGAACTAGGGACAATTTCAGTAAAAATATCGAATGTGAATGATGCAGTGAAGATTTCAATAGAAGATACAGGAATTGGAATTCCAGAGGACGAATTAGCCTATATTTTTGAGCGGTTTTATCGAGTGGAAAAATCCCGTTCACGTGAATTTGGGGGAACGGGACTAGGGCTGGCGATTGTTAAAAACCTGGTAGAACAACAAGGAGGTTCTATCCAAGCGTTTAGTGATATGGGAAAAGGGACTCGGTTTGAGATGATGTTCCCTGTTTCATTGGATACAGAAAAAATGGAGGGAGAGTCATGAAAAGACTAGACTGGCTCATTGTTTTAGTATTGATTGTGATTGGATTAAACTGTTTGACCATGTCCGCAACGTGGATGATGGATACCAGTTCCATTCATTCCTATTTCACAAATCTTCTCCAAATTTGCCTTTGGATAGGGATACCGTTCCTTATTGGAGGAGTCATTTATTACGTTATGAAAAAAAAGAGGAGAGATTCATGAATGAACTTCACACATTCTTCAAATTTTCCACAAAGTTTGAACAAATCTATTGCTTATACTAAAAGCATCAAGTGAAGGAGGTAGTGAAGATGAAAAAGAAGATGAAAATTGCAGCTGTGGTGCTTTCATTGGGGGCTGTTTTGGTTACAGGAAAACTGGCATTTGCTGCGGATTCTAATAATGAAACTAATCAGATGATGAAAACTAGCAATATGTCAACAATGATGGATAATGAAAGTATGTCCAACATGAAGAAGATGATGGAAGATCCAAATATGAACAAAATGATGGATGACATGGATTCTCCAGAAGGAAAAAAAATGATGAAAAGTTGTGATAAATTCATGGAATCTTCTCAAGATAAAAAAGCTTCATCTAAAGATAAAGATAATGACTTAAAATCTAAGCAAACATCATCTTTATAAGAAAAGGAGAGATTAGAGATGGGATGCTGTGGATCGACGAACAATAAAAAACAAGTGGCAAATAATAAACCAGCAGGAAATTTAAGTCCTCTTGATTTGCTGAAAATTCGTTTAGCTCGTGGAGAAATTCCATTTGAAGAGTACGAAAAAATAAAAGCTGAATTAGTGAAGTAAACGGGACGGGCCAGTCTGAGTCAGAAACTGGTCCGTTATTTTAGAAATTTTTATATTTCAACAATCGAAATTCTGTATATAAAATATGAATCGGGAATATAGTATGGAAAAAAATTTATGAAATTTGGTCATAAACCACTTGATTTCTACTTATTTTGTACAATGTTTCATCACATTTATAATCTATACTTCAATTATAAAGTTAAAAAGGAGTGAACAAAATGGCGTGGATTCAGACTTTACTTTTGCTAGCATGTCCTTTGATGATGCTGTTCTGTATGAAGGGGATGTTTAGTAAAAATAAAAATAAAGGTACAGAATCAGATCATCAACAATTGTCAGCTGCGGAATTACAGAACCTTCAAATAAAAATGGGTGAGTTGATTGAACAAAACCAGATTCTTTCGAAGGAAATCCAATCAATGAAAGAAAAGAAGAACTTTACAGTAGCGCTCAAAGAATTACCTAAAAAGAACAACAAGATATCAATGTAACAGGAATCATTTTTTAGATTGAATAAAATTGTAGTGAGCTCTTTATGAGATTTGTGCCGATTACAGAAACAGTTATTGCAGTTTCAGTGACAGAGTCTCATAAATAGTAGATATCCTTTTTTATTAGTTTCTGCAATGTAAAAAACATTGATTGAAGGTGGAAAGAGTGGATTATTTGTACACTCTTTTTTTTCTTTTAGAGAAAAATTCAGTTCTACGGAGAAATCTAGGGTTGTCTCTGTGGTTATATGATTAAAAACATTTTCTTGAGATAAAAGATATATTGGGGAAATTAGATTAAATGAATGCAAAAAAATAAAATGCGATGTTAAATACGTATTTTGTATCGTTATCTTAACTCTTGTAAACAATAGAAACAGAGATGTTATTAAACGGGAGTGAAACACGATAATGATGAATGATATGATGATGATGAATAACAATTCAATGATGATAGGTATGTGCATTATGATGATTATTGGAATATTTCTTTTAATTGTTCTTATTGGAGCCGTTGTGTATATTGTAGCTCGTCTTTTAATGAAGAACAGTAGAATTTATGATCGTCCTTTAATGATTTTAAAAGAACGTTTTGCAAAAGGTGAAATAAACGAAGAAGAGTATAAACAAAGAAAAAAATTTTTAACGGAATAGCTAGATTTAAAAATTGGGGAAGTTGGTTTTTACCCAAGTAATATAGGAAATCCTATATC
>JBDNRM010000062.1:0-20232 GCA_047718615.1 Bacillus sp. (in: firmicutes)
TGTAATCTAATTATTACATTTAATTATTGAAAAAAGCTGGGGGTTATAAGTAATGGTGAAACAGAAACTTGTAGTAATAGGGAATGGGATGGCAGGAGTAAGATGTGTGGAGGAAATCATAAAAAATGACCCTGAAAACACATTTCAAATCACTATTATTGGAAGCGAGCCTCATGCAAATTATAATCGGATTTTATTATCTTCTGTTTTACAGGGGGATATTTCCATCCAAGATATTATATTGAATGACGATATTTGGTATAAAGAACACTTTATTACTCTTTGCAAAGGGGAAAGTGTCATCAAAGTTAATTCAACTGAACAATATGTCTTAACAGATAAACAAAACAAACTATTTTACGATAAGCTTATTTTTGCTACAGGATCTTTGCCATTTGTGCTTCCCCTTCCAGGAAGTACAAAAGAAGGAGTCATTGCATTTCGAACGATTGAGGATTGTGAAAAAATAATCGATTCTTCGAAAAAATATAAAAAGGCAATGGTCATCGGTGGTGGCTTGTTAGGACTGGAAGCAGCAAGAGGGCTCCTTAATCTTGGAATGAAGGTTGACGTCGTTCATAATGCAGAATATTTAATGCAAAGGCAATTAGACCAAACCGCATCCAAGCTTTTGCAAAAAGAGCTTGAATTACAAGGTATGAATTTTTTATTAGGAAAGCAATCAGAAGAAATCCTAGGAAGCACTCGTGTGGAGGGAATTCGCTTTAGTGATGGAACAGAAATGGAAGCGGATTTAATTGTGTTTGCGGTTGGAGTTATTCCGAATGTCCAATTAGCAAAAGAAAGTGGACTGGAAACAAATAGAGCAATTATTGTAAATGATTATATGGAAACAAGCATCCCTAATATTTATGCTGTTGGGGAATGCGTAGAACATAGAGGAATGGTATATGGTCTTGTGAAGCCCCTTTACGAGCAAGGGCAAGTTTTAGCGAAAAGAATCTGCGGACTCGATGGAGAACCTTACAGAAGCTCCATTCTCTCTACTAAATTAAAAATATCCGGCATCGATGTCTTTTCTGTCGGAAACGTATACGAAGGGGACAATACAAAATCCATCAAAGTTTTTGATGAAGTGGATGGCGTTTATAAAAAAGTTTTATTAGAAGATGATCAAGTCGTTGGAGCTATTTTATTTGGAGATACAAGATTAAGTGCAAAATTACTGGACATGGTGCTGAAGAAAAAAGATATACATCAATTAGATAGACAGGAATTGTACCAAATGAAAGGGAATGGAGTGAATTCATTTGCTGCAATGCTCCAAAGCGAAATGATTTGCAATTGCAACGGTGTGACAAAAGGAAACATTATAGAAGCAGTACAAGAAAAAGAGTTAACAACAGTGGAGGAAGTAAAGCAATGTACAAAAGCTTCCGCCTCATGCGGCGGCTGCAAATCCCTTGTTGGAGATTTATTGCACTATATTCACAGTGATAATTTTCATGAGAAGATTGAAAAAAAATCCATGTGTGACTGTACGTCTTTAACAGAAGAGGAAGTAGTGCATGAAATGCAAGTTCAAAAAATAATGTCGGTACAAGAGGTAATGACGAAGCTTCATTGGAAAAATGCTGGCGGCTGTTCAAAATGTGCACCAGCACTTCAGTATTATTTAGGAATGATTTATCCTGAATATGAAAATGTTCAAGGCATATTCTATGAAAATGAAAATATAAATGCCATTATGCAAAATGATGGCACATACACAATCATTCCTCAAATGCATGGGGGAATGACGAATGGAGAACAACTACAAAAAATAAGCGATTGTATTAAAAAATATAAAATTGATCAAGTAGCTGTCACAAGTGAACAAAGAATCCACCTAATGGGCATTGCAAAAGAACAGCTGCTGGATATATGCCTTCAATTGGATATGCCATTAACCTCTACATTTGGAAACACTGTTCATCCGATTAAAACATGTATTGGAGAGAATGTTTGTACATGTGAGAAACAAAAATCGCTGCAGTTAGCTGTTCAACTGGAAAAACAAACTGCATCTCTCCCTACTCCTTACCGTGTGAAAATAGGAGTTTCGTCCTGCATGCATAATGGAGCAGGTTCTACAACAAAGGATATCGGCATAATTGGCATTACGAGAGGATGGGAAATCTATGTCGGCGGCAGCAGTGGAAGGGATGCACGTACAGGAGAGTTATTGTGTGTTGTACAGACGGAAGAGGAGACTATAGAAATTATTGCTGGATTTATTCAGTACTATCGAGAAACAGCGAATTATTTAGAGAGAACTTGGCGGTGGATAGAAAGAGTGAACATAGTTCATATTAGAGAGGTTTTATTCGATCAAGATATTAGAAGACTTTTAATAAATCGATTAGAGAAAGAAATGCAGGTAAGAAAAAGCTATGTCGAAAAGACCTTACTTTAAAGTAAACCTTCCATCAGTGGGGGTTTTACTGCCCGTTAAGAGTGGGATAAAAGTGATCCGTATTTTTAATATGCAGCATTAGCAGCAATTGCTTATACAAGCGGAAGATAGCAAGGGTCAAGGATAGGGAAGTCCGAAGGTGAATAATCATTCAACAAGTAACATGCTAGTTTCGTAATAAAATCTTAAAACGAAAGAGAGGAAGTATGATAATGACGGAAATGTTATTAAAGTATTTTCGAACACAACAAAAGGAAGCTCAATCTGAAAAAAGATTCAATACTCAATGTCCGTTTTGCAGTATGCAATGTAAAATGCAATTATTGGAAGAATCCATCGTTTCTCGAAAAAAATATACAGTGACGGGGATAGACAACCCAACATCTGAGGGTCGTTTATGCGTAAAAGGTTTGAATGCACATCAGCATGTTTTTCAGCATGACCGAATTAAATACCCTTTATTAAAAGTGAATGGTGAGTTTGTACGCATCACATGGAGGGAAGCGTTAAATACTATCAAGCAAAATTTCACGCAAATTCAAAAAGAGGATGGGAAAGATGCGCTGGCGGTATATGGGAGCGCCTCTATTACCAATGAAGAAGCATATTTATTAGGAAAGTTTGCACGTGTTGCATTGCAAACAAAGTATATTGATTATAATGGACGTTTATGCATGTCAGCAGCTGCAACGGCGGCAGCTCAAAGCTTTGGGATGGATAGAGGATTAACGAATACATTGGCAGAAATTCCTTTTACACGGGTCATTATTTTAGCCGGAACAAATATTGCAGAATGCCAGCCAACGATTATTCCATATTTTGAAAAGGCAAAGGAAAACGGCTGTTTTATTATTGCAATTGATCCTCGCGAAACAGCAACGACAAAATTGGCTGATTTACATTTAAAGGTAAAACCAGGAGCAGATGCTGCATTAGCAAATGGACTTTTAAAAGTAATCTTGGACGAAAACTTAGTAGATGAAACGTTTATTAAAGAAAAAGCAACTGGATTTGAAGAAGTGAAACAATATATTTCTACTTTGGATATAAATGAAATTGCCGAATGGACTGGTGTACCTGTTCAAGCAATCTATAAAGCTGCAACGAAATTTGCCAAAGAAGAATCAGGAATGATTTTTACAGCTAGAGGAATAGAACAGCAGACGGATGGAGTAGCAGCAGTTCGGAACTTTTTAAATATTGTGATTGCCACTGGCAAAATTGGAAAGATGTATTCTGGATATGGTGCCATTACAGGACAAGGAAACGGACAGGGAGCAAGAGAGCACGGCCAAAAAGCGGACCAATTGCCTGGATATCGCAGTATCGAAAATGAAGAACATCGAGCTTATATTGCAGATGTATGGGGGATAAAGAAAGTAGATATTCCGAGAAAAGGTGTATCCGCATATGAAATGTTTGAAAAAGCAGATCAAGGTGAAATAACGGGAATGTTTCTTATGTGCTCGAACCCAATTGTTTCTAATCCAAATGCTAATCTTGTCAAAAGAGCATTAAAGAAGTTAAAGTTTTTCGTTGCAGTGGATATGTTTGTTTCGGAAACGGCAAAACTAGCAGATTTAATATTGCCTACATCCTCCTATCTCGAGGATGAAGGGACGATGACAAATTTAGAAGGCAGAGTCATGCTGCGGGAAGCCAGTCGTCCATGTCCAGGAGAGGTAAAGCATGACTGGCAGATTATTTGCGAAATAGCAAACGTACTTGGAAAAGGAGAGTACTTTTCTTATACAAAAGCAGAGGACATATTCAATGAGTTGAGAAAAGCTAGCAAAGGAGGAATTGCAGATTATTCAGGGATAACTTATGAGCGAATAAAAAAAGAAAAAGGAATATTATGGCCATGTTCTGATACAAATCATAGTGGAACTGCAAGGTTGTTTGAAAATGGATTTGCACATGAAGATGGGAAAGCGAAGATGGTGGCAGTGAAAAATATACCAGTTGTTCCTAAAGAAAGCATAAGCATGGAATTTCCGCTGTATATGACGACAGGAAGAGTCATGGCGCAATATTTAACAGGTGTACAAACTCGAAAAAGCGCTTCTTTATCTGCAAGAAACTTTGAATCATATATGGAGATTCATCCGGCTACAGCTGAGAAATATAATATTTCAAATAATGTATTAGTGAAAGTGGAGTCAAAACGGGGTAGTATCGTAGTAAGAAGCAAATGGTCAGATAAAATTAGACAAGATACAGTATTTGTACCTATTCATTGGGCAGGGTCTCAAAATGTAAATATATTAATCGCTGGAGATTTGGATCCTACTTGTAAGATGCCTGGATTCAAAGTAAGTGCTGTAAAAGTAAGCTCTTTATAAAGTGAGCCTTCCATCAGTGGGGATTTTACTGCCCGTTAAATGTGGGATAAAATGAAAAGTCCAAAAAAATAATTGCACACTTATGTCGTATATAAAGACATAGTGTGTTTTTTTTTGAATTTCATTTTTTTCATATATTCCAGAAAAAAATGATGTAATTTTTTTTAAAAAAAACTGAGAATATTGAAAGGGGATACAATGTGAATGTTTCAATGTTTTTTTAAATTTATATTTTTCAGAAAGAAAAAAAAATTCAAAAAAGTGTGTCAGAAAATATAACAAGTATATTAAAAACATCTTTTAATTATGATAAAGTGAATTAAACAAGTATTTGAAAAATATCTTTTAATGATAATAAGTTAAGGGAGTTTTAAATGGGGAGGCATTTTGATGAGCGCAAAGAAATTAGTTCTTGTAGGAAATGGGATGGCCGGGGTAAGAGCGGTAGAGGAAATATTAAAAATATCAAAGGAACAATTCGATATTACTATTTTTGGAAGTGAACCGCATCCGAATTATAATAGAATTTTATTATCAAAGGTATTACAAGGGGATACAGAAGTAAAAGATATCACATTAAATGATTGGGATTGGTATAAAGAAAATAATATTACGCTACATACTGGTGAAACAGTAACCAAAGTAGATGCTGATAAGAAAGTAGTCATCACCGATTCTGGCAGAGTAGAAGCTTATGATGAACTTATCTTGGCAACTGGATCAGTGCCATTTATGCTTCCGATTCCTGGTGCTGACAAGGAAGGCGTTACAGCTTTCCGTGATATAAAAGATACGGATATTATGCTGGAAGCTTCAAAAAAGTACAAAAAAGCAGCTGTTATTGGCGGGGGATTGCTCGGATTAGAAGCAGCAAGGGGATTGTTAAATTTAGGAATGGATGTAACCGTCATTCATCTTGGTCCCTTTTTAATGGAGCGCCAGCTTGATCCGACTGCTGGAAGCCTTCTGCAAAAAGAGTTGGAAAAACAAGGGATGAAGTTCTTATTAGAAACACAAACAGAACAGTTTTTAGGGAATGAGAGAGTAGAAGGATTAAAGTTTAAAGATGGGTCAATATTAGATGCAGATTTGGTTGTAATGGCAGTAGGAATTAAGCCAAATATTGAATTAGCAGTCAACAGTGGTCTCACAGTTAATCGTGGAATTGTAGTAAATGACTACTTGCAAACGGATTTACCACATATTTATTCCGTTGGAGAATGTGCTGAACATCGAGGGATACCGTATGGACTAGTTGCACCTCTTTATGAACAAGCGAAAGTATTAGCAAATCATATATCCGGACAAATTGCTAAACCTTATGAAGGATCGGTATTGTCAACGCAGTTAAAAGTATCAGGTGTAGAAGTATTCTCAGCAGGAGACTTTACAGAAGATTCGGAGAAAAAAGCCATTAAAGTATTTGATGAACAAGATGGAGTCTACAAAAAAATTGTGCTAAGAGGGAATCAAATTGTTGGAGCTGTGCTTTTTGGTGACAGCAGTGAAGGAAATCGTTTATTTTCTATGCTTCAAAAAGAAGCGGATATTTCCGATACGGAAAAAATTTCGATTTTGCAGCCAATTGGCCAAGAGTCTGGAACAAGCTTAGTTGAAAGCATGACTGCTGATGAAATTATTTGCGGCTGTAATGGTGTCTCAAAAGGAACGATTGTAGAAGCAATTCAAAAGCAAGGTTGTTCCTCTGTTGATGAAATAAAAGCGTGCACGAGTGCATCTCGTTCTTGCGGAGGCTGTAAACCATTAGTTGCAGAATTATTGCAGCATACACTAGGATCAGAATTTGATGCGGCGGCTCAAAAAGAAGCAATCTGTGGATGTACGACTTTATCTAGAGATGAAGTTGTAGAAGAAATCCGTGAGAAAGGCTTAACACATACAAGAGAAGTAATGAGTGTTCTTGGATGGACTAATTTAGAAGGATGTTCAAAATGTCGTCCTGCACTTAACTACTATTTAGCTATGGTAAATCCAATAGAATACAAGGATGAAAGAGATTCCCGCTTTGTAAATGAACGGATGCATGCAAATATACAAAAAGACGGTACATACTCTGTTGTACCAAGAATGTATGGCGGAGTTACAAATGCAAATGATTTAAGAAGAATTGCAGACGTTGCAGATAAATATGAAATTCCATTAGTTAAAGTGACTGGTGGACAGCGCATAGATTTAATTGGAGTGAAAAAAGAAGATTTGCCAAATGTATGGGAAGATTTAGATATGCCTTCAGGATTTGCATACGGAAAATCTTTACGTACGGTTAAAACATGTGTTGGTGAACAGTTCTGTCGTTTTGGTACACAAGATTCCATGGGCCTTGGCATTAGATTAGAGAAAAAATTCGAAGGGCTGCAAACACCTCATAAAGTAAAAATGGCGGTTTCTGCGTGTCCAAGAAGTTGTGCCGAATCAGGATTTAAAGATATTGGCTTTATTGGAATTGACGGCGGCTGGGAAATATACGTTGGAGGAAACGGCGGTACCCATGTTCGCGGCGGAGACTTATTGTATAAAGTAAAAACAGATGAAGAAGTAATGGAAGTGACCGGAGCTTATTTACAATATTACCGGGAAACGGCTAACTATTTAGAAAGAACTTCTGCATGGATTGATCGTGTTGGCTTGGCGCATGTTCAATCCATTCTAGATGATAAAGAAAAACGAAAAGAGTTAAATGCACGTATGGAAGATACATTGTCTGTTTATAAAGATCCTTGGAAAGAAATTGTAGAAAGCAAAAAAACAAAAAAAGAATTATTTGAAAATGTAGTAATGTCTTAATGATGATGGTGAATAAAAGGGGGACTAGTACAGATGGTGAATAAAGAAATAACGAAGGTTCTAGTTTGCGGGCTAGACGAGCTTCCAAAAAGTTTAGGGAAGACTGTTCAATTTAAAGATAAAGAAATTGCTGTTTTTAGATTGTCGGGAGAATCCGTACGAGCAGTAGAAAACCGTTGTCCACATAAAGGCGGAGTGTTGACAGAAGGCATTGTCAGTGGTGAGTTTGTATTTTGTCCAATGCATGATTGGAAAATATGTTTAGAAGATGGAAAGGTACAAGAACCGGATTCAGGATGTGTGAAAACATACAAAACAGCTGTAGAAGAAAATAATGTCTACCTTTTAATAGAAGAATAGATTATTGATCTAACAATATCAGCATATGTAAGGCATGATAGGATTTAGAAGTAAAAAATTCTTTTTCTCTTTATATCAATAAAATGGTATAGTAGTTTCAAAACTTATTGATATGGAGGTACTGCATGAAACGATTAGAAGGAAAGCGAATAGCATTAGCAGGGCAGCGCAAAGCGGAAGAACTTAGCAAATTAATCATTAATTTAGGGGGGATTCCGCTTCAGCGGCCTGCACAAGGAACGATTTATTTAGACGATTCCAATCTAGAAGAAGATATAAAACACTTAGTAGCAGGAAATTATGATTGGTTTATTTTTACTACAGGAGTTGGAACAGAAACACTATATAAAACTGCTGAAAGAATAGAGCTTGGAGAAGCATTTATTACCACGATACAAGCAGCAAAAGTGGGAGCAAGAGGATATAAAACCGTTAATATGCTGAAGCGTTTAAATATTGCTCCTCTTGTTCGAGATGATGACGGAAGCACTGTTGGATTAGTAAGATCACTAGCCTCTCATGATTTGAAAGGGTGCAAAGTAGCGCTTCAGCTGCATGGTGATCCGGCTCCTAAATTAATAGAGTTTCTGCAGGAACAACAAGCAGAATTTAAAGAAATTCTTCCATATAAGCATATTCCGCCAAATGAAGAGGTGTTAGAAAAGCTTACGGCAGAAATTCTTCATGGAGAAGTAGATGCAGTTAATTTTACCAGCACCCCTCAAGCACGGTTTTTATTTTCTTATGCGAAGGAAAAAGGGGTTTATGACGAAATGCTACAAGCTTTTTCTAATCATGTAATAGCTGTAGCTGTCGGAAAAGTTACTGCTGCTGCACTCCGAGAAGAAGGAGTGGAAAGGATGGTTATTCCGAAAGAAGAAAGAATGGGAAGTGCCATTATTGCATTAGAACATTTCTATAAAGAGGAATACCAAAAAAGTTGATTGCATTTCATTAAAGAAGAAAGCAGTTTGACAATGATGATGACGTAAGATATAGGTGGAAAAGTGAATGCCAATCCTTACTTAATACAAATAAAAGTTAAGGTGTAGAGAGGATGACTGCTATGCAGAAAGGAAAAGTTTATTTAGTAGGTGCAGGTCCAGGAGATGCTGAATTAATTACGGTTAAAGGTTTAGAAGCGATTAAGAGGGCAGATGTCATTCTTTATGACCGGCTGATTAATCCAAATCTATTGAACCATGCACAAACGGATTGTGAATTCATCTATTGTGGAAAACTTCCAAATAGGCATTTCCTAAGACAAGATGTAATCAATAGTCTTTTAGTTGAAAAAGCATTAGCAGGAAAGACCGTTGTCCGTTTAAAAGGTGGAGATCCTAGTGTTTTTGGTAGAGTAGGAGAAGAAGCCTTAGCTGTAGCGGAATACAATATTGAGTTTGAAATCGTTCCAGGGATTACCTCGGGCATTGCAGCTCCTCTTTATGCTGGCATTCCGGTAACACATAGAGACTGCGCAGGTTCTTTTGCCATTGTGACTGCCCATGATAAGACACCAAATGGAAAACCAGACATTGATTGGGCAGGACTTAGCAGCAGTATAAAAACAATCGCCTTTTATATGGGAGTGAAAAATTTACAATATATTTGTGATAACCTTATTAAGCATGGAAAATCACCAAATACTCCTGCCATCATTATTCAATGGGGAACATATGGCAGACAAAAAAGTGTAGAAGGAACATTAGCCACAATAGTTGATCTTGCCCAAAAAGGGAATATAACAAATCCGGCAATTACTCTTGTAGGCGAGGTTGTTGCCGCTAGGGAAAAAATAAGCTGGTTTGAAAAAAAAGCTTTGTTTGGTCGACAAATGGTACTGATTCGAACAGGGACAGAAGAAAGCAAATTAGCTCTTGAGTTAAAAGAAAATGGAGCAGATGTAATTGAATTCCCAAAATGGCGAAAAGAAAAGGCTAATGTTGACCCAACACAATTAGATAATCTCCAAACTTATGATCAAATATTATTTGCTTCATCAGAAGCAGTGAACGACTTTTTTGATATTTTATCTGAAAATAAAAAAGATTTCCGACTTATAACAGCAGCGTTATATGGTACATCTGTAAAGACGATAAAAGCATTAGAAACAAAAGGTCTGACAGGATTTTACATTTCAGAGAGAGAAGCAGCTGGAAAGTGCTTAATAGTTGGTGATCAACAGGTAATTGAAGAGGCAGAAAACTATAAGGATAATTGTGGAGAAGTTGATTTGTTTATCACAAGCATTAAATCGATTGATCCGAAGTTTACGCCGATTATTCAGCGTCAGTTAGAGGAAGCGGAGATTGACACATTGGTGTTTCCTAATAGTAAATCTGTTCATGTTTTTAAGAAGCAATCGAGCCGTTATGGTATGGAAAATCTATCGGAAACAGCACAAGTTGTATGCATGGGAACAAAAACGAAAGAAACAGCGGAGGCATGCGGAATTTTTTCAAATAAAATTCCAGCTAAACCGACAATCGAGTCTTTTCTTGAGTGCTTAAAAGAAGACTACCAGTTAGTTAATATATAAAAAGAAGAGGGTGTTTTAATAAATAGTTCAGTTATTGTGGAGAAACAGTAGAAATAACATATCAATTTTAAGACCAAATCGCATAGTGATTTGGTCTTTTATTTTTGTTGATATATCAATGTTTTATGTTAAAATATGTATATAATAGCAGTTGAAATCGCATACTAAATAACAGAGTGGCAATAGCTATTGTCAAGGTAAAAATTTGGTTGTTAAATATGATGCTAATTACTATGCTAAATCTATTTTCATTTAAAGGAGAGAGGTTAGGATGCAGTTTATAAAACCTAAAAACAATAACGCTGACAAAGTTGATCGGTTAGTCTCTGAACAAGTCCGAGAGATAGTGAAGAACTATGCAGAATACTGTGAATACAGCGAGAGCGAAGTTGTAGATATGTTCCTAAAAAACCTTCTAAAAGACGAAGATTTTCTTAAATGGATTGATGGCATACGAAACAATAAGAGAATGCTAAAGAAAATGGGTTTAGAAGAAGTTATGGAGGGGAAAAAACTTGGCTAAATTGCAACGATTGGCGACAAAGGAAGACAGCATCGTTGTTATTCATAATCCTGTGAGTGAAGAAGAATTGAAAGACAGAAAGGAACAATATCAAGTCCTGTCTGATAAACAATTTGCGTTTCGTTATAACCATATGTTGTTCCGCCCCATTGAATTTACTTGGAATGGACAAGCACACAAAATCCAATATAATTTCTGCACGAACCCTTTTTGTAAATGGTGTGGTCAAGAACAGGCTACATTAAAGGGGAAAAGTAAGCGATATAAACTTAGTGGAACAATGAACAAGAAATCGCTTGTATGTAAACCAGATGCTATCCATCCAGATAGAGGTATGACGCTAAATTGTAATTCTATTACTGTTTCAAATTGGTCAGTTGCCGAAGAAATTTCAAGGTTAATTCGTATCAATAAAACCCAAGAAGTTGAACCTGATTACAATTTCCATAAGGAAAGTTGTACTGCAAGACATTTAACACCGTTTGAAACGCCTGAAGATTTTTATAAACAAGGTAAAACCTTGAACAATTCTCAAAGATGGCAATGCAAAGTATGTAAGAAAAAAACAAGCATTTTACCAAACAAGCGACAATCCACAACCTATCGCCAAAAGAGAAATGATATTCTTCCAATGTTCGCAAAACTACTTTTAAACAAAATGCCTATCAGTCGCACTTGCGATATTTTAGAAATTGGAATTGGCACTTACTATCAAAAATTAGAATGGTTATACCGTTGTTGTTTAGAGTTTTTGGAGAAATATGAAACAACTCCCTTCGCTAATATGTCATTTAAAGAAATGTGGCTAAATACCGATAAGATGCACTATAACCTTAATAATGTTCGTAAGAAGGGGCAAGGTGGTCAAAAGTATTTTGGCTTAGAGGACAGTCAAGTACAGACATATGTAGTTGTATCAGCAGATGTACTCTCACGATATGTATTTCGGTCTGATGTCGCTTATGATTGGGAAATGACGGTAGAAGATTTAAAACTTGATACAGTGATTTATAAAGAAGACCATTTGAATGATTTTAGCAAGAAGAATAATCGTTTGGATTTTTCCCATTACCCACAAGAACCTTCACCGAAAGATACCCAAGAGCCACACGAATATCGAGCGGAACTGAATGATTTTAACAAAAGAATGCAGTATGTCGATGGTCTTCACGTTAATCCCACTTATACAACAATCGCTCATTATTGGTTAATAAAACAAATGGTAAAGGCAAATGAATGGAGAATGATAAGCGATAATGATTCTTCTGTAATAACAGCATTTTTTAGGGTATTCTCAAAGGAAGTAAGCACATATGATGCTCACCACTTTCTTTGTTTGATTGATAAGAACAAGAGCAGAAAACAATGTTTAGAAGAATTTGACGATGCAAAAGCAGATTTATTGGATTGGGGTTTTCATAGTGGATATGAAACAAAGAACTTGCGGAAATTGGCTTACTTTTCATTAAAGGAATTGTTTGAAACCCATAAGTTTCATAGTGAAATAAAAACTCCAAAACAATCCTATAATGTATGGGCTAAAAATCCGATTACACACCCATTAGCATCAAGAGATAAAGGGTTTCATAAAGTGAATTGCACAACCGATTTATCTTCTTTTGAACCGAAGGATATAGCGAAGATGGTAATGAATGTGAATGATAACGCTACGAATAGTTTTATTCAACAAATTCGTAGGAGTTTATCAATCCTTGAAAGACCATTGATGACAGCCAGAGGTGATGGCAAAAGTTATATCTACGCCAATTTCAATCCGAAATATGCACAATATGCTTTAACTATATTGAGAACTTACTACAACTTTTGTAAGCCCTATAATTCTGCGGATGGTAAAAAACTTACTCCTGCACAAAGATTAGGTTTAACCGATAAAGTATTTGATTTGAAAGATATTATTTATCTTAGATAAGTGCGACTGAAATAGAGTGAGTATTATAGTAGGTATTTTGAAAATTGTGGTAAAATTATCTTATGACATACATTTTATAAAGGAGTTTTATATGAAACAAATTATTATTTTTGTAGCTTCGATAGGGATTGTTTTTTTGCTATCTGCCTTTACATTAGACCAAAACTTCCCTCGCTCATATCATTATCTGATTACAAGTACCACAAATTTAGGCAATGAGAGTGTTGATGGATTGTCTTTAAATGATGATTATTACAGCAAAAAAATATCAGAAAAATATGGGAAGAAAACAGAACAAAGTCGAGATGTTGAAAACTATGATTACTTTCAATTAAGTAATGGAATTGAGGTAGCAGTAAATAAAAAGGGTAAAATTACAAGATTTATCATAACCGATAGTAGTTTAGAAACTGCAAAAGGCATAAAAATTGGTGATACAAAAAAGGATGTTATACAAGCATAAGGAGATAACTACTATTTTCGTATAGAACAAGGTTTAGATATTATAGGTTATGTAGATAAGAAAAGAAACATATCCATAGAATTTTGGTTAGCCGATAACAAAGTTAATTTTTATCATCTTGATAACAAATCAATGAAAAAAAGCTAAGCAACTTATGCTTAGCTTTTTTTTGTGATAATATAGTTGTTAATATATTGCTAATTAGTATGCTGTTTCATTCGATATTTCGAGTGTTATTTGAATTTTTCTCCACATTATCTGAACTACTTAGTGTTTTAACCCTCTTCTTTATTTTGGTTAACAGTGACTACTGCATTTTTTTCTGCTTCAATCATAATCGTTTCTTCTTTTAATACAGCTGTTAATCTTGTTGTTTCTGGTTCGTCTAAAATAAAATCTACTAAATTATCTTCTAAATGTTCTTGAATAACTCTTCTTAATGGGCGAGCGCCAAAACTAGGATGTGTTCCTAATTCTACTAATTTTTCTTTTGTTTCATCTGTAACGGTAAGTGTAATATTTTGTTCTTTCAGTGTTATGGCTAATTCTTCTAATAATAGATCAGCAATGCGAAGAAGATGTTGTTTTTCTAATGACTTAAATTCTATGATACCATCAAAGCGGTTAAGAAACTCCGGTTTAAAGAAACTGCCTAAAGACTGTAATAAGTTACTTTCTTCCATTGCAGCATTATTCTCAAAACCTACAACGATTCTTTTTGTACCAACACTTGCATTGCTTGTCATGATAATAACAGAATCTTTAAAGCTGACAGTACGTCCTTGGCTGTCTGTTAAACGTCCATCTTCTAATATTTGCAGAAAGATTGATTGAATATCAGGGTGCGCTTTTTCAATTTCATCTAATAAGATAATGCTGTACGGGTTTCTTCTAACTTGTTCCGTTAACTGTCCAGCTTCATCGTGTCCCACATAGCCAGGAGGGGAACCGATAATTTTACTAATACTATGTTTTTCCATATATTCACTCATATCTAAGCGAATCATGCTTTCCTTCGTGCCAAATAAGGATTCTGCCAATGTTTTTGTCAGTTCTGTTTTTCCTACTCCTGTAGGTCCAACAAATAGAAAGCTGCCAATTGGTCTGTTTTTGGCTTTTAAACCTGCTCTGCTTCTTTTAATTGCTTTGGAGACTTTCGTAATAGCTTCTTCTTGGCCGATTACTTTTGCAGCCAAATGATCGGCTAAATATTTCATTTTTTGTTGTTCATCTTGTTGCAGCTTACCAACAGGAATTCCTGTTTTTTTCTCAATTAATTGTTGAATTAATGTTATATCAACAATCGGATGTTCTTCTGAATTTGGTTGACTTAACGCTTTTTCTAATTGTTGTTCTTCCTTACGTATAACTGCTGCTTGTTCGTAATTTTCTTCTTTTAATGCAAGCTCTTTTTCTTTTGCGATACTTGCTAATCTACTTTCAATTTCTTCCATATTAGTGTAATTAGATGTGAGATTCAATTTTGAACCTGCTTCATCCAATAAGTCAATCGCTTTATCAGGTAAATAACGATCCTGAATATAACGATGCGATAATTCAACACAAGCTCTTATTGCTTCCTCTGTATAAGCAACTTCATGGAATTGTTCATATTTATCTTTAATTCCTTCTAAGATGGCAATTGCCGCATCAACAGAAGGTTCTAATACTTGAATAGGCTGGAATCTTCTTTCTAATGCTGCATCTTTTTCAATTTGACGGTATTCTTTCAATGTCGTAGCACCAATTATATGAAGTTCTCCACGTGCTAATGCAGGCTTTAGAATATTTCCAGCATCCATTGAACCTTCTGCCGAACCAGCACCAACAAGCTGATGGATTTCATCAATAAAGACAATAACATTTTTTCTTTCTTGAATTTCATGAATAATCTGTTTCATGCGTTCTTCAAATTGTCCTCGGATACCGGTATTTGTGACAAGGGAAGCTACATCTAATAAATAAATTTCTTTATTTTTTAATTTTTTCGGAACTGAACTCTCCACTATTTTTAATGCTAAGCCTTCTGCAATAGCTGTTTTCCCAACCCCAGGTTCTCCAATTAAGACAGGGTTATTTTTATTTCTTCTATTTAGTATTTCAATAACACGTTCTATTTCGTTTTCTCTTCCAATTACCGGATCTATTAAACCGGCATTTGCAAGATGGTTTAAATTTTTCCCGTATTTTTCAAGTATGCTATTATTGGACTTTCCTGAATGAGCTTGGTCTGCTGACTTCGTTGCTCCTTCTTGGTTTAACGACTTAAATAAATCATCAAAAGGGGAGGACTGGGAAAAAAATGAATTCGGATTAGATGTCATTTTTTGTTTTTCTTTTTGATAGCAGTTATGACAGATGTTTAGATGATGCTCTGCATTATTTAAAACAAACCGTACACTTACACTTGCATTATTTTCTTGACAGATTTGACATTTCATTTAAATTTCCTCCTTTTGAGTTTGATCAATTTTGACCTTGTAAGATTATTATACTTTGACCTTTTTTGATCTTCAATATTTTTGCTTATAGAAAATAGTGGAAAAATAGAAAGACAGCAAAATTATTCTCTTAAGTAAGAAAATAAATGCTATTACAGTTCAACAATGAATGACAGCTTTCCACAATTCATTTGCTTTATTATGTAGAAATAAAGACAATAAATCAATAAAAAAGCTCGTCTAGTTTGTATGCTTTTACATATAGTGTAAAGTAAGGGGGAGAATATGTGAAAAACAAATGGAGCGCAGCTTTTCAATTGGCTGCTGTTTATGTTGGAACGGTTGTAGGTGCTGGGTTTGCAACAGGGAGAGAGATTGTCGAATTTTTTTCACAATTTGGCGTGATTGGTTTAATTGGCATCTTAATCAGCGGCACTATATTTGCCTATTTAGGTTCTAAACTTATGAGAATTTCTGTAAAAATAAAAGCGAAATCTTATCAAGAGTTTACGATTTTTTTATTTGGTAATGTGATAGGAACATTTATAAATAGCATTATGTTAATTATGCTAATTGGTGTGTGTGCAGTAATGCTCTCAGGTGCTGGTGCGGTTTTCGAAGAGCAATTGGGCATTAGTAAAGGGATTGGCGTAATTTTTACAATCGGATTATCTTTGCTTGTTATGATGGTGGGCATGAAGGGGTTATTTGCTGTTAATACATTTGTAGTCCCTATTATGATTAGTTTTAGTTTTATTTTATTTTTCTTATCTATACAGCTTCCTGATTTTTTCTCTCACGTATTTGCTTTCTCTGAAAGTGGATGGAGATCTCTAGCTGCACCGTTTTCTTACACTGCTCTTAATCTATCGTTGGCTATTGCAGTTCTTGTTCCTGCGGCTTCAGAAATTGGGGATGATGAAACGGTTAAATGGGGAGGAATAATTGGGGGAACCGCTTTAATGTTAATATTAATATCCAGCCACTTTACATTAGTTATGCTGCAAGATGTCGGTAGTTATGCAATACCAATGGCAACGATCATGAAAAGCTTAGCGCCAGAGCTTTCTTGGATTTATATTTTGGTTATTTATGGAGAGATATTTACATCGGTGATTGGCAATGTCTATGGACTGGAAAGACAATTAAGCAGTTATATAAAGCTTCCTAGTATCTTGATTATTGCCTTGATTTTTTTAATCTCCTATATAATCAGCTTTATCCATTACGGGACATTATTATCATGGTTATACCCTTTATTTGGTTATATCAGTTTGGTGTTTTTGTTGCAATTATGGATAAAGCCTATTCCAAAAGATGAATGGTAAACAATAATAAATGCGCCATAAAGAGGGGATAAATAATCTCTCTCTTTATGACGCAGATAGAACGTACTGTTTAGTTAATTAGTGCTTGTAGTGGAGAAGGAATCCGTCCGCCGCGATCAATTAATTTTGCCGAACTGAATGGATTCACACCCATAACAGGAGCTCTTCCTAATAAACCGCCAAACTCGACAATTTCTCCTTCTTGTTTACCCGGTACAGGGATAACACGGACAGCAGTTGTTTTTTTATTGATCATGCCTATTGCTGCTTCATCGGCAATAATTGCAGATAAAGTTGCAGCTGAAACTTCACCGGTTAATGCAATCATATCAAGGCCGACAGAACATACACAAGTCATTGCTTCAAGTTTAGATAAGCTTAAGCTGTTATCTAAAATTCCACGAATCATTCCATTGTCTTCACTTACAGGAATAAACGCGCCACTTAAACCACCAACATAAGAACTAGCCATTGCTCCGCCTTTTTTTACAGCATCATTCATTAGTGCAAGAGCAGCAATTGTACCATGTGTACCAACGCGTTCTAGTCCTATTTCTTCTAATATTTCGGCAACACTATCATTAATTGCATTTGTTGGTGCAAGGGAAAGATCCATAATGCCAAATGGTACGTTAAGACGTTCGGCTACAACACGACCGATCAACTCACCAGCGCGAGTAATCTTAAATGTTGTTTTTTTAATGATGTCTGACACTTCTCCAAGGTCTGCCTCAGGATATTTTTTTAGGGCATTTAAGACAACTCCTGGACCACTGACACCTACATTAATTACAACTTCTCCTTCACCAGCACCATGAAAAGCCCCAGCCATGAATGGGTTATCTTCTACTGGATTACAGAAAACAACAAGTTTAGCACAGGCAAGTCCATTTGTATCCTTTGTTTTTTCTGCTGCTTCTTTAATGATCATACCCATCTTTTTAACAGCATCCATATTAATTCCTGTTCTAGTAGTAGCAACAGAAACAGAGGAACATACACGATCCGTAACGGTTAAAGCTTCTGGTAATGCATCTAATAATGTCTGATCGCCTTTTGTAATCCCTTTATGAACAAGGGCAGAATAGCCGCCGATAAAATCAACATTCAGTTTTTTCGCTGCTTTATCTAAAGTTTTTGCTAAAGTAACCGCTTGTTCTACTGTTGCATTTCCAAGAATTTCTGCTATTGGAGTAATGGAGATGCGTTTATTGATAATAGGAATGCCATATTCTTTTTCCACTGCTATCGCAACTTCTGTAAGCTTGCTTGCATAGGAAGTGATTTTGTTGTAAACAGCATCATTTAGTTTATCAAAATCTGAATTTGCACAATCATATAGACTAATTCCCATTGTAACTGTACGGATATCCAGATTTTCCATTTGAACCATATTTATGGTTTCCATCATTTCGTTTAATGCAATTTTCATTTTTTACCCTTCTTTCTTAAACACGATGCATAGAATGGAATATTTCTTCTAATTGAATATTGATTTTTACATGAAGCTGATTGCCTAGTTCTTCAAATTGATTACGCAATTCATCTAAATTTTCATTTTTTGTAACATCAACTAACATCATCATAGTGAAAAAATCTTGTAATATTGTTTGACTAATATCCAAAATATTAATGTCATTATTTGAAATTAATGTTGTTACTTTACTAATGATGCCAACTTGATCTTTACCAATTACACTTACAACTGCACGTCGCTGTTGCATGTTTTTCACCTCGTTTTCATTATTGCTTTGTTAGAAGAAAATGCGTAGTAATCTTCAGCGTTTCATACAACATTATCTTTAACAAAATAGGTTGCTTTAATAAGAAGATTCTGTTCATTTATTTCGTTTTGAAGTCATATCTAGAATAGACAGCCAATTTTTCAGTGTAACAATATGAAAAAAAGACTGGATTTCTCCAATCTTTCGGGTAGTTATCAGTCAGAATAACAAATCATTACGTAAAGTATGTATTAGTTACTCTCCTGTCCTTTTACCTGAGATTGTGAATCCTTCGGTGCCGCATGGAGCGGTCTCTCCAGAAGCTGCTCCTGTTATAGTGTTATCCACAACATTCATAGCATGCTATTCATATATAAAATATATTGTGATGGTAACAGTTTTTTTTCTTATGGTCAATAACAAAAAAAAGAACATTTTGAAAAAGAGGGAATTTACGGCAGCCGATAAAAAGAATACAGCAAGAAACAAGCTGAAGAAAACAGAAAGCAGAGAGGATAAAAAAATAGAAATAGTTTAAGCTATGTAAAGAATAGCGAAAGGAGGGTATATATGTCTAAATCACAAAAAGAGCAGGAAAGAGAATGGACGGAGCGAAAACAAAACCAAAAGCCTCATGGTAAAGTAAAAACAAAAAAAGAACTTGCTGAATAAAGGGAGAGAATCTTCAGGCTGTCGGCAAACACACTTTCGAACAGCCTGAAAGTTTTGAAATATGTCTGTCTGTAATAGGAAGAAAACACAGGTTAATTTGAAATATATTTTATTTAATTACTTTATAGTTTTTATGGTTTACGACTGTTCTTCGTTCTAATTCAAGATCACGATAATTGTTCATATAGGTTAAATCGACAATTACAGAGTTCTCATTTACCTTTTCAACAACACCTTGTAACCCTCTAAACTCAATTATACTCCCAACCTCGGCTCTTTTCACTTGCATCCACTCCTTATGTTTCCAAATTTTATATAAATTCTGTAGTTATATTTTGCACTAAAAGAATTTATTCGTAAAGAAATATGGTAGATCCATCTGTTTTATGCATGAATGAATATATAATATGCTAGGAAAAGATAAAATGTTCTTAACGTATTAATGTGAATTATCTGGATATTAAAAGCAGAATAAAATGGTTTGGAAATTATTTTAAATAATATTATACTATACAATAATAATCTACTAATTGTTTTGCCTTGCATCCTAACAAGTCACTTTTGACAATGAAGTATCTGCACAAGGTTTTTATAGATGACTATCTTTTAGAAAAGAATAAAATATTATAATATAATTTTTAATTCAAAAGTTTATCATGTTTTAAAAAGGGAGGGTTATAGATGAC
>JBDNRM010000063.1:0-19908 GCA_047718615.1 Bacillus sp. (in: firmicutes)
GGAATTCCACCCACTATATATGGCAACCTAGGCTCGGTCGCTCGGTCTCGTCTTTTCCCGGCTACTCCCTGCTCAGCATATCAATAAACTTAATCAAATTGCCTCTTTTCATCGTTCTTAGTGTGAATTTTGTTGCATGGATGTCTGTCTTGATTATACGTTTTGTTCAATAAACGGAAAAAGATTTTAATAAATGTGTAAGTTTCGTTATAATTAGATGATAAAGGGGGGTGCTTACGGATGGAGAATCACTTAAGATTGTCTGTAACTTCTTTCACTCATGCAAAGCCTATTATTGGAAATGCGATACTTTGCATGGGGCGAAACATTTAGTTCATCGCTGAACAAGCTTTTCTAATATTTTGGCTTTGCACCTTATTTTTTCAAATCCGAAAAGGTGTGAGCGAAATTGAATTATATCAATGCAAAAAACGTCTTACCCGAGAAGCTAATCTTGGAGATTCAAAAGTATGTCCAAGGAGAAACACTTTACATTCCTAAGAAGGAAACGGAATATCGTAAATGGGGAACTTCAAGTGGCGGAAGAAAACTTCTTGATCACCGTAATACTGCTATTAAAAACTCCTTTATTAGCGGCAGCAGTATTCACCAACTAGCTCAGGAGCATTTTCTCTCAACAGAAACGATTAAAAAAATAGTATATTCACATAAAAAGTAGCCTAACAGCATGGATGATGAACAATCTCATCCGTGCTGTTTTATGTAAAAAACATTTCCCAGTCATTTTCTCCATATAAAAAGATGGAAGAATTTATTAAAATAGATGTAGCGAATCCAAGGAGAGTTATATAATGACTAAACAATTTATTAAAAACGAACAGTTGAATTTTATAAAAAAACAGATTGCCTTGATTAAGGATAGCACTAAAAAACATGTTCCTTCTACCATTTTGGCTACAATGACGGAATTAGCTAACGCCAAAATTTTGGACCTTTTTCCAAACGCATCATTGGACCAAATAGAAATGCTGGATATTTCCAAAAACAAAACAGAAGCAGAAAATGAACAATATATTCAGGACCTTTCAGCCTTCTTGCTCCCTTTTCCAAAAATCACAGAGCAACAGCTAAAAAAAATGTTTCCAAAGATTAAAAAATTAAAACTACCAGATTTATCATTATTAGACCAGAATGAGTTAACCTATTTAGGGTGGAACGATTTAAGAGCAAATAAAAAATTTATAGTGTATGAATTAGAAGGAAAAATGGTCGGCATCGATTGTAAAGTTACTCCTACTTCTAAATCAAATTTTTGTTCCATCTGCAACAGTTTTGGTGAAGTTGCCTATTGTTCCACTATAACAAAAGCAAAAAAAGCGAAAAACCCCGATTATTACAAAGCTATTGGCAACCTTATTTGCACTGACAGCAGCGAATGTAATAAAAAAATAACCAATGTCGCATATTTAAAAACCTTTTTAAAAGATTCACTAGGAATTTAGCATTAATTACCTAATGAATTTAATCAAGCAAAAGAGAGCGGAGATGATGACCCCACTCTCTTTTGCTTGATTATTTGCTTATTTTTCAGTTCGCAGATTGCAAGGGATGCAATACTCGATGAATGGCTTTGGCCACTCCATTATTGTCATTCCTATCCGTTATTTCTTTGCAAATGCTTTTTACATCATCTCTAGCATTTCCCATCGCAACTGGATACCCCACTTTGCTTAACATAGATAGGTCATTCATGCTGTCGCCCATTGCCATTGTTTCCTCTAAAGAAATCCCTAAATGGCCTGTCAAATTGGTTAATGAATGGCCTTTTGATGCTAGCAAATGCTCAAATTCAAAATTAAATCTTCCTGATGTAACCATTGTAACAGTGTGATCCTCTTTAAACATTTCCCAGCCTTTTTCTAACTTTTTCTCATCAAAGGAAAAAGCTAAAATGTTGTATATATTAATTGGATTTGCCACTAGGTCTTTATAGGAAGAAATATAATAAAATCCAGTTTGCCCATATTGTACCTCTGCATGCTTTTCCAGTTCCTGTCTATCAAGATCTGGGTTGGCTGTACATAAACGATCCAATTCGATTTTTATTAATTCCTTTCCTTTTTGCGGGGTGTAAATATAATCATCACTAAACACTTCATAATAATAATCATTATCCTCCAGCCATGCTAAAAGCTCGATTCCTTTTTCATGCTTCATAGCTACATGATGAAACAGCTCTCCATCAGGAGTATGGATGGTCGCTCCATTTGCGCCGATAATCCACGTTTTTATCCCTGTTTCTTTAAATAGCTCCACTACGTCTGGATAGTTTCTTCCAGTTGCCACTACCACTTCGATGCCATGATCTTGAGCTTCCTTTATCGCCTGCTTATTCTCCGTGCTTATTCTGCTTTTATGATTTAATAATGTTCCATCTAAGTCTAATGTAATACATTTTATCATGTATGGTCCCACCTTATTTAGAATCTACAACTAAAAGCTCCACATTATGTTCGGTTAATAATTGAATAAACGCTTGATTCGGTTCTTTATCTGTAATAACTAAATCAATTTCATCCAGCTTTGCAAATTGATAAAACTCAGTAATGCCAATTTTACTGTGATCAGCTAACACAATCACTTGTTTAGCCTGCTGCATCATTTTCCTTTTAACAGCACCATCCTCTTCGTCCACAATAGTCAACCCTTTTTCAGAAATCCCTACTATTCCTATAAATACTTTATCGACTGTGTAATAATCTAATTTTTCAATAACAGAATGTCCGTAAAGGTAACGATGTTCTTTGTGCAAAATGCCTCCAAGTAAATGTATGTTTGCCTGTTCCTTTTCAGACAAAATTTCTGCTACATGAATGGAATTGGTAATAACTGTACATTCTTGATTAATGTACTCGCCCATCGCCTGCACTGTCGTTGAAGTATCTAAAATAATATGATCATTATCCTGTATTAAGGCAGCAGCCAATTTGCCCATCTTTCGCTTTTCATCTGAAACAAATTGCAATCGATGATGATAATTATGCACTCGTTTATGAACGCTTGGGAGAATCGCTCCCCCTCTTGTACGAATAATTTTCTGTTGTTCTTCCAACTTTACCAAGTCTCTTCGGGCAGTATCTCGAGAAACATCATAGCTCGCACAAATGTCCTCAACTGTTATTCGTTTATAATCTGTTAAATGCTGCAGAATAAGCAATAATCTTTCTTCTTGTGACATATGCTGCTCCTTTATATTATTATATATAAGTTATTATAAGTCGTTTTGTGTTGTATTTCTACCTAAATTAAGTTTTTTTAAGCAAAATAATTATTATCACTTATATTTTTCACAAAAAAATGCTTATTACCCTTTCTTTATAAAAGGTAATAAGCATGTAGAGATATCCTTACGAGACAGAAACATCCGTTTTTACTTTTAACAGCCAATCGACTGTAAGGTTTATTAATTCGGTAAAGGCAGCTTCAGACGAAAAAGTATGATCCCCATTATTTATCGTGTATGTTTCAACATTTCCGCTTTTTCTGCGCAAATAATTTTTCTCATACTCATAAATATATTTATAAGGAATATCCTTATCATCTGTTCCGTGTAAAAGCAATACATCGCCTGGAAAATGAGAACATTCTATTAATGGGTGAAAATCTTTCATGTATTGAAAGTAATACTCGGTAAATGTATATCCGTAAAAATCAATGTATGGACGATTTCTTAACAAGTTCATTTTGTCTTCACCAAAAATTGCTACAAGATCCTTATGAGGTTCCCCAACAGCAGCCCATTGAATTAATTTATTTATTCTTTTATCTTTTGCAGCTGTTAAAGCTGAAACCGCTCCGCCAAGGCTATGTCCAATTAAATTGATTGTTTGCACATAGTTTAAGGAAGCAACGTAATCCACTATCGTCTTTGTTTGATCCAGCAATTCAGGCATACTATAGTTTCCATAAACCCCACTGCTTTCCCCACAGCCGCTATAGTCGAAGCGAAAGACAATATAATCTTCTTTTGTTAAATACTGGCCAGCTTTAACAAATAATCGATCCACTCCTATTCTGCTGCCGATTAAACCATGACAAATAATAACAGCTTCATACTTATTTTTTTTATTAAAATCTTGCGGATAATCAATCGATAACGCGAGCTGCTCTGATTGCCAATTTATTGTTGTAAACATTTATTTAACCTCCTAAAACGAAACGATTAACATCTAATCTATTTAAAATAACTATTCCTACCTGTTTACTAAGTTTTAAACAAATAATTTTGCCAACTGTTTGTAATAGTTTTATTATATGGTACCTTTTCCTTACTTGTCAAAGTAAAGTTTGTATTTTACCTGACTTCTTTTGCTATTTATGAAATAATAGAAAAAAAGTAAAGGATGAAAAAGATGTATTATACAGATTACCATCATCATACGAATCACTCTTTTGACTCTAAAGCTGATATGACAAAAATAGGTGAGAACGCTATAAAAATAGGTGTTAAAGAAATATGCTTCACAGAGCATTTTTCCGTTAATCCAAATGTTCCTACCTATGGTTTTATGAATTGGGAAAAATATGTAGCATCGATCCTTAATTGTCAGCATAAATTCGGCGATCAACTAAAAATTAAAATCGGCATTGAATTATGTGAACCTCATTTGATGAGAAAAGAGTACCAGCAAGCATTATCTCCTATCCCTTTAGATTTTATTCTTGGATCTGTTCATAATATCGAGGAATACACATTGAGGAAATATATGAATGCTTTCCCTGACAACGATATATATGAACACTATTTCTTGGAGTTAAAGCAAATGGTTCAATCAGCAGATATTGATATTATTGCCCATTTTGATTTAATGAAACGATATGCTTTTAAAACAGTTGGATTTTATTCGTTTGAAAAGTATAAGCCAATCATTACAGATATTTTAACGATTGCGATTGAGCGAGGCATCGGATTAGAAATTAATACTTCTGGATGGCGAACGGATCTTAATGAGAGCCTTCCTTCTAAGGATATTTTAATCTTATACCGACAACTAGGCGGAGAGCTGCTGACAATCGGTTCTGATTCCCATTTTGTTGAGACAGTCGGGGCACATTTTGAAGAGGCTTGTACCTTAGCAAAAGAGTGCGGGTTTACACATTTGTATACATATGAAAAAAGAAAACCACATGCTGTAAAATTGGTATAAATAATGCTGAGCGGCTTTCTTATCTAAGTAGCTGCGATGACATGTTTAATGAATGATAATCATTAGAATTTTGTTAGCTTGTTCAAATGAAGCTTTTTTTGAAAAATTCTGTTCCATTTGTACATGTTTTATTAAGCAACTTTGAAAAGAGGATTTAGCTCTCTTAATGAGTCCGCAGCCGGAATACACTTCGCTTTCCATGGGGCTACGCTTGAGCCTCCTCGGAGCATAAGATCCATTCATTCAAAAACACCCTCTGATTTCCATAATGTTTAGGAAATTAGAGGGTGTTTTTTAGTATAGAAAACTTCAACATTATTAATAAGTTCTCTTTTTAAGTGGCAACGGTTAAACAGATGAAAAAAATTAAAATTGATTGTTATATCAATCTTTATTTCTTAAATAAAGGTGCTATTTTATCAATGCGATTTGTCCAAATTCCACCTGTATAATCGTCAGGAAGGCGTTTTATGTCTTCAGATGTGTCAAATCCACTTGAAAATCCAAGCCCATTTCCTCCTACAACGATAACTCGAGTATCAGCTTTGTCCATTCGATTAAGAAAACGATTTGGCCATCCCCAGAGCCAAGGAGCTACTTTATCTGGTATATGTAACTCTCCATGCTTCAGACCTGAGGGCATGTAGCCAGTCCACCCTAACGCCATATAAGTAAGAAGATCTTTTTTCATGGTTGCTTTTGACATTATTCGTAAACTAGGGATTCGCTCTTTAATCGCAGCAATTGGTGTATCACCACCATATACAGTTAGTTGATCAAGGCGTTTCGCTGGTAGTTTCTTGAGGTGGGCAGCCAATTGGATCCCTTCATTTTCATCATCACTTTTAATATGAATAAGAAAAGAACGATCTGGAAAATGGTTAAGTACTTCATCAAGTGTTGGCATATGATTTATCCCTTTACCACGAAATGGAAATGTTTTCCCCCCATCAGCTGTATAACCGTATCCTATATCAAGCGCTTGTAATTCTTTTGTTGTAAAATCTCTTGTAACGCCTTTACCATTAGTACGGCAATCAAGAGTCCAGTCATGAAAAACAACAAAATTATTATCTTTAGTTGGCTGAACATCAAACTCGACTAGATCAGCACCAGCTTTAAATGCCGCTTCCATAGATGGAATTGTATTTTCTAAATAAGCGTGTTCCGGTTTATTTATACGTTCTGCTGTACATGTATCACCCTCAATCCCTTCCATGCTAAATGTTTGCGAAAGTCCTCGGTGAGCAAGAAGAAAAGGAGTCCCATCTTTCCTCTTAGCAAAAAAAGAACTGTTATTTACATATACAAAAACGAGTAGGATAACAATTATCCAAATCTTTTTATGTTTATGTAACCTTTTTCGTTTGTTCATTGTATTCACCTCATAAATATTGGTTGAAATGCTTGAAAAAATGCTCATCATTTAAATACTGGTAAATGTTACAACCTATCTTATTATTTAGCAATGGATATGGTTGGTAATTAAGGGCTGGTACTTTGATAAAAAGCGAGAGGAATAGAAAATATTTCGTAACTAATATCAATAATACCTAGACATTGCCATGAATCTATATCCTTATTATGTAAATAACACTAATCTTTTTGAAGAAATACACAGAAAATTTGTTAGTATTAGCTATGTTTCCTTTTAAGATTCTTGCAAGTACTAACAAAAAACAATTCCTATCAAAATTGATAGGAATTGTTTTTTGGATTTTTACCAAAGAGAGAAATAATGGCAAGTATAAAAATTGGAACAGCAAGCAGTAAGTAAGCAGCTCCTTCAAATCCTCTTACCTCAACATAGCCTATGTACCATAGTACGATTGCTGTTACAATGCCAATATAGCCAGGTATTCGTGCGAAAGCAGGCTTATTTTTCTTTCTGATAGAAATTGCTACTAGTAAAATCATGATTCCGACTACGATACCTACAATTAAAGGGATGAACATCATTGGTATTTCCTCCTCTGTTTTAAAAAAGGTAAGTATTGAAAATATATTATACCAAAATAAGTAAATGCATGGGGGGAAGTTAAGATAAAATAATTCATGACATACAGGGAAGAGCTATTATTGAGAAGGTAAGGAAATTAGGGATTGTAACTTTAGGGGATAATCCTTTCTATTTAATTTAAATGAAGTTACTTCAGTTTTTTAATACCGGTCTACATTCTACTTTAAACTTAGACCCAATTCACTAATTAAAAGTTTATTTGGCAAAGATATTGAAATGGACTTATTTAAAAAAGATCCACAAAAAAGATCCCCTCACCTAAAGAGCAGATCTTCTCGTTTCTCTATTAATTGTTATCTGGTACATAAGATATAATAAGTTCGCTGTTTCCTGATAGTGTAAAGTCAGATATGGAACTTGGAAGCATAAAGTGATCGCCTTTTTTAAATGCAAATTCATTGGAATCAACCTTTATATTTCCTTCCCCTTCCAACACACTGCATAATAGAAATGGTTTTGATTGTTTATGGTTGCTTTCTCCGCTTAATTCCCATTTTTCTACTGAAAAGTATTCGCAGTCTACAAATTTAGTCGTTTTAATCCCAGGTTTTTGGTCAACTTTTATTTCTTGCTTTTCTACTTGATGAGGGATAGTGGTAACGTTGATCGATTGCTTAATATGTAATTGTCTTTTGTTCCCTGAATCGTCTAATCGATCATAATCATATACTCGGTAAGTCGTATCTGAATTTTGTTGGGTTTCTAAAATAATGATTCCCTCGCCAATCGCATGAATGGTTCCGCTTGGGACAAAAAAGAAATCGCCTTTTTTTACAGGTACTTTTTTCAGTAAATCGTTCCAGCGGTTTTCAGCAATCATGGATTGCAATTCTTCTTTAGAGCAAGCTTCATGTCCAAAAATAATCTCTGTACCGTCTTTGCAATCAACAATATACCAGCATTCTGTTTTTCCAAGTTCTCCATTTTCATAAAGCCTTGCATATTCATCATTTGGGTGAACTTGGACCGATAAATCTTGGTTTGCATCTAAAATCTTCGTTAACAGGGGGAAACGATCTCCTTTTAAATTAGAAAATAATTCACGATGATTATCCCATAAATAACCTAATGTTTTCCCTTTCCATTCTCCATTTTTCACCACACTCTGACCATTTGGATGTGCAGCAAAAGCCCAGCACTCTCCTGTTATATCGGAAGGAATCGTATAGCCGAAATTACGAAGCTCCGTCCCTCCCCAAATTCTTTCTTGAAAAATTGGATCAAAAAAAATAGGCTGTTGGCTCATTATGATAAACTCCTTTGACTTCTAGATACTACCATTCTACCATAAGTCCATTTTCAATTGTAAGGATTTTCATTTTCTGAAAGATTATTCTGAAAGGCTTTGTGATCGATTTTTCTCTAGCCTATTTATTATTTAATGAAGGTTCCTTATTGAGGAAGACCTTCTAAATAATTAATGCTTAATCGATTAATTTAATTAACCTCGATAATATACCTATCATTCTCCAATATAAAAACTCGTCCATCTCAGACGAGTTTATTTTTTATGAAGAAAAAACAGGAAGAAGTCCCTATGTCACTCTTATCATTTTTTCTTTCCTTATATAATCATTTTTTCTTCTTTTATATTGGCATATTACACAGCCCTTTTCCCTTTCTTTTTTTCCAAAAGCTTTTTCTTTTCTTCTGTTGTAGATTTTTTACATAATAGCGCCGATTTCGTTGTTAGTTTTAATAAATAGTTTTCCCAATGTGAGAACTCGGTGGTTTCAAACGTTTTATAGGCAGTGATAAATGATTTTTCAACGATAATTTCTGCTAATTCCTGATCTTTTACAATGCAGTAAGATAGATGAAAAAGCTTTTGTGAGTAACTTGTAATGATTTGCTTATATTGTTGTTCTTTTGTCACTACACATCCACCTTTCCATCACGTTTAATTTTTTTCTAATTTCTTTTTTAATGCTTTAGGGATATTCTTTTCCGAAATATAAGCAACATCTGTCTGTTTTGCAAAATTATATGTGATTAATACAGCATATTTTTCTTTTCTATAAGCGGTATAATCGACTATCTTTTGGATATCTTGATTATCTGACGCAACTACAGTATGACCTATTTCCTGCATCATTTTTTCTACATACTCCGTGTCATATTCCGTTCTTTCTGTTAATTTTAAATCCTTTGTTTTTGCTATTTTTATTTCTTTTATATCATGGAAGGTCGCTGTGCTTTTTTCCAGTAAGCCTCTATCCTTTAACCATTTTCTGCTTTCTTTATACATAGGGCTTAACTGAATCGTATAAGCTTCATCATCTTCTTTTTTCCTTTTAAAAGAAATCGCAATATTTGATGCCATTGCATAAGAGGTTGTCATACTCTCATAGCTTTCTGCCAATTTATCTTGTTGTAACGCTGCAAGAAACTCTTTTATTTCTTGATTATTTCCAAGCCGGACATACTCATTTTTATAAATAGAAGTAAGAAGTATATCATTCACTTCGTCACTTCTCGTGGCAAAAATTTTCGAATTAAGTGTTTTAAATTCCTTTGATTCATAGATTGCTTTAAAACTTTTTTCATAGGCATCTCTATTCACTGGATAATTTCGATATATTTTTTTGCCGTTGTTTAATTTATAATGAATGCGAATTAAGGAATTCTGATTGTTATGTCTCTGCTGTTTTTTTTGAGCAACCAATTCCTTATGCAATAGAATTACTTCCTTAATATTCTCTTTTGAATCCATCATCCGTTCATTACTCACATCTTGTGTTATATAATTGTCAAAAACCGAAACACTTTGAACAGCATTAGTGTTTGGTATAGAATCTTCATACATTTTCACAAAGGGAATCATAATAGCAATAAGCAGTAGGATACTTCCTATAAAAATAGGAAACTTTCTTATTGTAAAAAATACTCTCCATTGTTTATGAATTAACATTTCTGCAACTAAGTATCCGAACAAAGCACCAAAAAAGCTTCCTATAACGTTACCTATTTTTCCGATTTCCGCAACTTCTCCATATAAGCTGCCAATCAGCATACAAGAAAATGTAAAGATATATTTAAATATTCCTTTTAACTGAAAGAAAGCTAAGCTTTGAGAAATGGACTCTGCTTTTCTTTTTTGATAGAGAAAAAATGCACCAAAATAAAGAATAACTGCGCATATACTATAAACAATATAATGAATGTAGCCTGCATCCCTATGTTCTATTATTGCGGGGACTAGAATAGGCGATAAAAACAATGCCTTATTTGTAAGCAAATCATCGATTGGAAACCCATATATCCAATCATGAAAGTTGTAGCACACAAGGAAAAAAATGCAGGTTGGAAATAATAAAAACAAGCAAGTAAAGACTCCTTGTAAAATCGATAATCCTGTTAACATGCCAATAAAAACACAAGATACAAACAATAAAATGCTAAAAAGACAAAATATTGCTGTCCAATAATAAATCTCACTGACAGGAAAGAGTCTTTCCAAATGAATAATTGGATAAATAATTCTTAAAAAGAGCCCATTTAACAGGACAGGAAAAAGAAGTAAAATAAGTCCGTTTATACTATAATAATGAAATAAAAATTTCCTGCTTAAAGGCAAACTATGTACTAAATCACTATATGCCTTATTCTGTATAAATCGAAACAAAAAAATAGCAAGCAATATTGGCAACAGAATAATCACGGCCATTTGAAAAGGATTGTTAATAGAAAATAAATACTGATATAGATCAAAATAATAGGTATCTTCTTCTAACTTTTTATTAATAAGCAATAATTGCATAGGAACCGAAAAAAAGATAATGAAAAAGGATAAAATACTTACCCATCCCACACTTCGGAAAATAAGCAGTGATAATTGCTTATGATAAAAGAAGCGATTCGATTGCATAATTTTGATCCTCCATTTCGTAAATAAATATTTCTTCTAATGTTAGTGGAAGAATATCCAAAAGAATGGGCTGGTGTTCTTCTAAGACAGAAAGTATTTTCTTTTTATTTCCTTTTATGATCATGGTGTGTACACTTCCGCGTTGTTCTATAGATAAAACATCCAGCTTATTAAAGGCGACTTTTTCCGCTCCATTTTTAAAAGCGATTTGAATTTTATGTATATCCGCTTTCAAATCATCAATATCTTTCTCTAACAAACATTTTCCTTGATGAATAATGCTCACATGATCGCATAAATCTTCTACTTCTCGTAAGTTATGGGAAGAAATAATTACTGTCATTTCCCTCTCTGCTACCACCTGCACAAGGAGATTTTTTACTTTTGTTCGAATGACAGGATCCAATCCATCAAAAGGCTCATCTAGAATCAGCACTTCTGGACAAGCTGCAAATGCAAACCAAAAGGCGGCCTGGCGCTGGAGTCCTTTTGAATAAGTATGTATTTTTTTATTGGGGTCCAGTGTAAAAATCTCTGCTAGTTTTTCATAAAGAGAATCGTCCCAGCTTGGATAGGTTACTTTATAAAACTTCGCCATCTGTTTTATACTGTATTGCGGAAAAAAAGTAGGGTAATCAGGCAGAAAAAATAATTGTTTTTTTGTGTCGATATGCTCAAAAACTTCTTTTCCATTAACCGTTATCTCGCCACTGTCTTGTTTTAAAATGCCTGCCAATAGTTTTAAGATAGTCGTTTTTCCTGCTCCGTTCGAACCAAGAAGTCCATAAATAGAACCCTTATTCACCGTCATCGAAATATCATCAAGAATAGTGGCTTTTTCTATTTTTTTATTCACTTGATGGAACATAATCATTTAGACCATTCCCCCTTTCTGTTCCGTTAGCTTCTGCAGCATCCCCATGATTTCATTTGTAGTAATCCCTAAATAAATTGCTTCCTTCATCTGCTTCTCTAATTTGCGAAAAGCTTCTATTTTTTTGCTTTCATTTACCATCTGTGTCGAGCTGTTAACAAAGCTTCCTTTTCCTTTTATCGAATAAATATAGCCTTGACTTTCTAATTCTCGATAAGCTTTTTGGATTGTATTTGGATTTATCGTTAATTGAGCAGCTAGTGTTCGAACAGATGGAAGCTGTTCATCCGCAATTAGCAATCCAGAAACAATCAACTGAATTAATTTTTCCACTAACTGTTCGTAGATAGGGGTTCTGCTTCTCAAATCTAGCTCAAACATTGATAGCCTCCAATCTGTATTAAGTGTACTATGATTCGTAATACAGTTAATATTATAACGAAAATTACTTTTAAAAAAAAGGATTTTTTTACTAAATTATGCTTATTTTTTCAAGAGTGAGCAAATAGAAGGATAATAGTGTTTTTTTATATGTCTTTTTACCTATTTAATTGTAAATTAATAGATCATTTGAAGAATTTCTTCATTTTCAACATGAAATTATTAACACTTATTGTAAATTTATGTTTTAATAGATTTGTATTCTTCAATAAATAAAGGGGGAAAAATATGAGAATAACAAAAATAAGAACATTTATTACTGTCCTATTAACGATTGCTTTAATCGTTAGCAATATAGGGATCTTAAATGTTTTTGCAGCAGACAACATAATCGAAACGAAAGCCGAGCTGGCAAATGGCGAAGTAACAAATAATCAATTTGCAGATGGAGAAAATGTTCATTGGTATAAAATAACACCATCTTCATTAGACTTTGAAAACTTCACGCATTTACAGTTTACTTTACGATCACAACAAGAAATGAATATATCTGTTTATTCTAATTTAGAGAATGCAAAATCTGGAACAACATTTGATCAGTACTATCGTTACAGCTATGATGATTCTCCTGCTGTTATTAGTTTTCCATTAGCATGGAATGATACGTACTATATAAAAGTGGAATACTATCCGATTGAAGAAGAAGTAACGGACGGAACAAGCACACTTCCTGATACAGAGACAACTGGCAAAGAAGTAAACACTTCTTACACCATTGAAACAGCTGGCGTCGTATTAGCACCATCAACAGAATCAGCGGAAGAATGTCCAGTTGAACTAAGTACAAATGATAAAAAAGATGGTCAATCCATTTTAAAAGACTTGCGTACAATTCGGGACTCTTTATTGTCTCAAACAAATAATGGTAAAGAATTGTCTTCTCTTTATTACAAAGCAGCACCTTTTTTAAGTGCTAAAATGGTTTGGAACAAAGAGCTTAGAAATAATGTATTAAAAGACTTAAGACAACTGAAGCCGATTTTTAAAGAACTTATAACGAACGGAACAAACAGTACATACACTTTTACAGCTGCTGATGTATCTGCTATTGCAAATTTGTATCAATACACAATGGATGCAGCACCAATTTTTCTTCAAGAGCAAATAAAAAGCATTGAAGCAAAAGTGAATATTGCCAACCTGGAAGATAAAACACTTGCATCCGTTTTCACTAAATTGGGTGCATCTACCTCTGCAATTTCAAATAAAGACGATGACAGCAAATATATCGTTAAGCTTAAATCTTCTAAAAGTTTAGCTAGTTTTAAGAAGAATACAAAAGCATTAAATGTTGAAGGCATCGAAACACTGGATCAAACAGATAAAATTGCAGATAATTTATTTATTGTCGATTTACAACATGATGTAAATAAATTTTCAACAAAACAAAAAAGCAGTTTGTTAACAAGTATCCAATCTGCTTCTGATGTTGAATTTGTGGAGCAAATACAAGAATATAAAATATTAAATAGTACAAATGACGTTTCTAATAACTACCAATGGTCTTTAAGCAATAGTGGTCAAACAGAAGGAACACCCGGCTCCGATATTCAATTTGAATCACTGCACCAACTAATGAAGGCAAATAAGCCGCAAGAAACACTTATTGCAGTAGTTGATACAGGTGTAGATAGCAGCTTAGCCGATTTAAAAGATAGTGTAAGAGCAGATATTGGAAAAAATTATGTGGATAGTTCAACAGATGCAACAGATGATAATGGTCATGGAACCCATGTTTCAGGTATCATTGCATCTGGGATAGATAATCATTATTCAATGGCAGGGATAAACGGTTCGGCAAAAATCCTTCCTGTGAAAGTATTAGATGCTTCTGGTTCTGGTGATACAGAACAAATAGCAAAAGGCATTAAATATGCTGTTGATCAAGGGGCAAAAGTAATCAATTTAAGCCTAGGCGGTTCATACAGCAGAACTTTAGAATATATGCTTCAATATGCATACAGCAAAAATGTTACGGTTATCGCAGCAAGCGGCAATGACGGCTCTGAGATTCTCTCGTATCCAGCATCATCAAAATATACCACTTCTGTAGGGGCATCCAACGACCTGGATCTTGTTTCTGATTACTCTAATTATGGAGAAGGCCTTGATTTAGTGGCTCCAGGAACGAATATTCCAAGTTTAGTACCTAACGGAAATGTCACCTATATGAGCGGAACATCTATGGCGGCACCACATGTTGCAGCAGTTGCAGGATTATTATTATCACTTAATCCAAGCCTTAAACCAGTGGAAGTGGAAAAAGTATTAACCGAAACTACAAAAAATATCGCATTTACTGAAACAGATAATACGGTAGTTGAAGAATATCCAGATGAATTAAAAGAGGAATATCCGGAGCTTTTACCAAAAAAATTAGCACCTGGTTATGATCTTGTCTCAGGCTGGGGAAGATTGAATGCTTTTAGTGCCGTAAGTCTATTAGAATTGCAGGCAAAAATAAACACAGTCTATAATAGTTCCAAATTGATTAAGGGGACTGCACTCAGCGGTACAGAAGTTGCCATTACGATCAATAACAAAACGTATACAGGCATTGCTGACAAGAATGGAAACTTTAGAATAGAAATTCCTTTGCAAAAAGTAGACAGTATTTTTTATGCAAACTTTAAAAACACTATAAACGGAGTAGAGGCAAATGCAACACTTCGAATGACAGTTAAAAAGGATACAAAAGCACCAAGCGCTCCAAAAGTAAACGCAGTATCTGATAAAGATGCAAAAGTTACGGGTAAAGCAGAAGAATTTTCTGCTATAACAGTAAAAGTGAATGGAAAGTCAATTGGAAAAGCGACTGCAACTATTAATGGCGTCTATGCTGTTAACATTAGCAAGCAAAAAGCAGGCGTTAAGTTATCTGTAACAGCGACAGATAATGCCAAAAATACGAGTAAAACTGCTACTGTTACCGTTTTAGATAGAACAGCTCCTGCAGCACCTTCTATCAGTGGCTCCATTAGTGACCAAACAGTAACTATTACTGGAAAAGCAGAAGCAAACTCTACAATAACCATTAATAACGGCAAAACTACTGTTGCAAGCGGAAAAAGCAGCAGTAAAGGCGTCTACTCTATAAAAGTAAAAAAACAACAAGCAGGAACAAAACTTACGGTTACCGCTAAAGATAAAGCGGGAAATAGTAGTAAAGCAAAAGAAGTGACCGTTCTGGATAAAACAGCTCCTGCAGCACCTAAAGTAAATACAATTACGACAAAAACTACTGCTGTAAAAGGAAGTACAGAAGCAAATGCCGCCATAACAATTAAAGTAAATGGCAAAACCATTGCAACAGGAAAAGCAAACAGCAAAGGTACTTTTTCTGTAAAAATTAAAAAACAACAAGCAAAAACAGTACTTTCTATTACCGCCAAAGATAAAGCAGGAAATACAAGCAATAAAACAGACAAAACCGTAACAAAAGCGAAATGATTTCTCTAGAAAAGGTTGCTTCTCCTAAAGGACCAATCTGTTAAAAATCAAGCATGTGGATTTAACATTATTCATAACATAAAAGGGGCATCCAATAGCGGATAGCCCCTTTTTTCGATTGTTATTTTCTTACATTTCGTTTTTTACAACCATTTATACGGAACATAGCTTTTCTATTATCACTTAACTATGTTTAAGCTTTCCCAAACATTCCTTTTGCTGATTTTCCATGCAAAAAATAATAAATGGCTAAGCAGATTAAAATATACAAGCTGCTATATAAATAAAGAGCACGAAAACCAATTAGTTCACCGATAACCCCAGCAAAAAAGGATCCAAGGCCAATCCCTGTATCAAACAAAGATAAAAAAGTAGCAGTTGCCAATCCTCTTCGCTCTGGTTGTGCTGACTGCACAGCAATCGTTTGAAAACTTGGAAAAAGACTTCCATATCCTAAACCAATCAATCCTGCTGCGAATAAAAAGATAACGGCTGTATGCATACCACTTAGTACAAACATACCTATTGAAAAAAGCAAAATACATGGATAAATAATAATATTAGCTCCATATCGATCAAACCATTGTCCTGCAAACGGACGGGCAAGCAGCATAATAACTGCATATACAACGAAAAAATAGCCAGAAACAGAAGACAGCCCCTGTTCATTCGCAAAAACGGACACAAATGATAAAATCGTTGAATAAACAATCCCAAAAAAAGCAGCAACGATACTGATGCGGATAGCTGATGGCTCTAAAATATTGGACCATTGAAAGGTTTTCTTTCGTTTTGTTAAAGGTGATAATGGCTTGTTTTGAGAAGCTGGGAGTTTGATGCCTATTCCCATTATTAAAGAAAGCAGCGCAAATATACTTGCTAATAAAAACATCCTGCTAATGCTCCAAGAGTGGACTGCTGTTAATCCTAAAAACGGACCAATTACCATGGCTAAATTTAAAGACATCGAATAATAACCCATTCCCTCTCCTCTTCTAGAGTTTGGGATTAAATCTGCCACAATCGTTCCAGTCGCAGTTGTTGCCATTCCAAAGCCAATTCCATGAAAAGCTCGAACGATCAATAACTCTCCTGTGGAATGTGGGATAAAATAAAAGAAGGACACACCTAAAAAAATACTAAGCGACAAAAGAAAAAGAAATTTCTTTCCGAACCTTTGCATCATGTTTCCTGCTAATGGCCTTATGATAATTGCAGAGATCAAAAAGACAGTAACAATTAATCCTGCACTAGCCTGCTGTCCATGTAAATGCTGAATTGCATAAATAGGCAATGATACTAATAAATAATAAAATGTTAAAAATAAAAAAAAGTTGCTAATCCAGATGCCGATAAAATCTTTTGTCCATAAAGCTTCCTTACTCAATTTCTTTCCCCCTATTTGCCAATTGCGCCTTCCACTCTTTTATTAAACTAGTTAGTTTATCTTGTGAGGATTTTGGAAAACCGTTAAGCAATTGCTGATTCATTTGTAAAACTGCCGCTTCCCATTGCGGGTATAATACGAAAGCTTTTTCTGTTAACATAATATATTTTGTTCGTTTATCTTCTCCTTTCACTTGCGAAACATAACCATTTGTTACTAGTTTTTGAATCGTTCTTGTCATAGGAGGCGCTTCTATTGCTAAATAATCAGCCAATTCCTTTTGTGTAAGTGGGCCATTCTTTTTTAAGACATAAATAACCGACCATTGTGAACTATACAATTCAAAAGGAAGCAGTACTTCATTCAACCCTTTTGTCAGCTCACGAGAAAGTTGGTGTAAACCATGAAACAAACTATGTAAATCCTCCATTTTATGCACCTCTGTTTTTATCAGCCTGCATTAACATTAGTTATCTAGGTAACTAAAAAAATGTTTAGTACTATTAATTACGGTCGCACGATAATTAATTACCTAAGTAACTATATCAGATAAAATGCTCCATTCGCAAGGTCTAATTATTTTCGAATGCCAATCACCATCTTTCCATTTCTCTTTTTGAAAAAAATATACTATGATAATAGAAACTATTTTTTTGTTATTTATCAAACTTCGCAGTTATAAATGCCTCTTCATGTATTGCTGTAACTTGGTTTAGAGCATTGAGCAAATCCCAGGGCGCCTTGCTCAGCTCCGAAGAAAAACGTTCACATGACTCTGGAAAGTACTTTTTACTTTTAGAGGCATGAGGCAATACTCACAAGAGCTAGCTGCTTGCGCTAGACTAGCTTCACATTTTGTTCTTCTAAACCCGAGTCCTATCAAGATGTACAAACGAATTTGAAGATGCGAAGTTTGATCTATTTAGCTAGAATTATGTAAAAAAATGGAGTGAACGTAACTTTATGCTTAAAAAATCAAGTATTTGGATCATGTTTTCCTTGTATCTTTTTCTGCTGATTTATTTATTGTTTTTTTCAGCTTATCGACAAACAGTACATGGACAATTATCCTATAATTTTATTCCTTTTAAAGAACTAGTTGATGAATGGAATTCAATAGACGCATTCCATTTAAGCGTGTTAACAAATAATTTATTTGGGAATATTCTTGCATTTATGCCAATGGGATTTTTTATTCCATTTCTATCAAAAAAACAATCATTTATTAAAATCGTTATCCTTTCTTTTCTCTTATCTTGTTCTATTGAACTTCTCCAGTTGTTTTTTTATATAGGAGTTTGTGATATTAATGATACACTTCTAAATGCTATCGGCGGTGGACTAGGATATTGTGTTTATGCTGTTTATTCGACTCTTTTTAGAAGAGTATAATGCTTGTACACGTAAAACAAAGAGCAGGATCGTTTCGATCCTGCTCTTTGTTCAACGTAGAACCATTTATACTATGTACTTCGTCCCCTCTGATAAGAAGCGACAAATTCAGTTCATATCTTCGTACACTTATGCATAAATAATTATTATTCTGATTTCTTTAATTCTTCCTCAAAGAAAAAAGTATTTGGATATTTATCGACTGTATAAGAGTATCTTTTCATATTTTTTACATATTGATACTTTAAAATCGTCACTACTTCATTCGATTCTTTTATATTTACTACTTCACCATTAATGAAAACATTTTGGGCCATAGCGCTCTTCCTCTCTAGTTTCAGAAATATTCGACCGTTTCGTTTTTCTTATTGTTACAAAGGAGACATCTTTCCGATATGGAAGATGTTTTGTTTATTCACATATTTCCTGAGTATGTTAATAGTTTAAACCTTGTAGCGTTCGTTTTATCCAAAAAAAAACAGACTTTTTTGTCTGATTTTTCTATTATATCGATAACAAGGGGTTCAATGGGGGTCCTTTATGTGAAGGGGCGTTTCTATTTTCAAGTAAACTTTAACAACAACATCTTGGAATGAGTGATTATTAAAACAACTCATTCTAAATTCCCAATCTTCGCTTATTAGATATAATATATATTTTGCTGACTAATGGAAGCATGAGTAAAAAAAGACTCCGATGTGGAGTCTTTTTTTATCATTTCAATTATGCTACTTTGTTAACGTTAGCAGCTTGTGCTCCACGTTGACCTTGTTCGATATCAAAAGTCACTTTTTGACCTTCTTCTAAAGATTTAAAGCCTTCACCTTGAATTGAGCTGAAATGTACGAATACATCTTCTCCACCTTCAACTTCGATAAAACCAAAACCTTTGTCTGCGTTAAACCATTTTACTGTACCTTGTTCCATTTGTGTTGCCTCCTGTGTGGATTACTCCACTTATATTACTACCCCTGCCCAACTATACTATCTTAAGATGAATTTCTCTTCTCTCAACGTTACAACGAACAAAAATAATTAACTTCATCATAACACATAGATTCGAATATAGCAAATACAGATTTGTATTTTTTTTAGACGGACTGTTTAAATAATGCTAATTAGAAAAGTTCTACTTCTCTAATTAGTCCTCAGTCAGCATATACGTTGCTCATGAAACAAGTTGCTTGTAGTGGAGGGTGCGAAGACTCCTGCGGGAGATAGCGGGACAGGTGAGACCCCGCAGACGCTTGCGTCGAGTTATAATGAACGAAACTAGCCCCATACTCGTAATTTCGTAGGTTAATTTGG
>JBDNRM010000064.1:0-19831 GCA_047718615.1 Bacillus sp. (in: firmicutes)
AATTAACCTACGAAATTACGAGTATGGGGCTAGTTTCGTTCATTATAACTCGGAGTAAACTCTTGCGGGGTCTCACCTGTCCCGCAATTCCCATAGGAGTCTTCGTGTATTCCGACTGCTTCCTGCTGCAACATATCAACGAACTTAATCAACCGGCTTATTTTCATCGTTTATGGTGCAAATTTGTTAGCATGAATTTCTACTTAGTAAAAATGAGTATAAGTTATGTCTTCCAACAAACTATAATATCATAATGCTTATTAGAAGAGGTGGCTTATATGTTAGGTATTTTTGATTGTTTTCCTTCCCGCAATGAATATAAATTAGTGCAAAAGATTCAATTGATCACCAATAAATACAATGTAGATAATATATCAAGAACGGAAAGTTATCTCCACTATTATACCGCAAATAAAGAAATTCGCTGGGCGTTTCTTGCTAGTCAAGTATCAAGAAACGCAGGATGGAATATGTGCGATTTAGAAGGTGAATGGTTTCCAAAAATTTTATCTAAAACGAAAAGACAGCAGTTATTTAGTATTTATGAAAAAGCAAATTGGTTTATTTTTCAAGATGCTTTTCCACAATTACTACTCTATCACTATTCGACGAAATTAAAGTCCCCAATGTTTCACTTATTAAAATTCTTTCACGTTTCTTCTTTTATGGAAAGAGAATGGAAATGGTTTTGGGAAAGAAAAGATGAAGAAAGACTAATGAATAGTCTTATTATTAATGAACAGAATCTTATTGAAAAACCAATTATAAAAGATAATTATTTTAAGCAGCAAGTTTTTCATACTTCAGCGTTTTTATTTCAAGATTTTTTTCATTTTAGTGCGGTACTATTTCCAACTTTAAATGGAGAGATTTATGGGGGAAGTGTTTCGAATTTTACTTCACTGAATAAACGAATCAAGTTTGGAAAAACATTGGCAAGTATTTTGTTTTATCCAAGTTTATATCCAAATTTTTATCAGTATAGCACGTCTATTTCTCATACTGGTTCTAGAAGTGATTATGAACGTTTGGTTTTTCCTAATCATAAAAACAACACACCTATTTTGCGTTTAACATATCCAATTATAAAACATGAAAAATATCAAATGACAGATTGGAGTTTACATAAAAAAATAAAAAAAGAATGGTTAAAAAGCGTTTATCAACAAAAAATACCTAATTCCTTTACCAATTGGTATAAGGGCAAGCAGGAACAGCTGCACGAACTAATTCAATTGGAAAATCAGCTGCTGCATTAAAAGTAAAAAAACTTCTGTCAAATTCCGCAACGGTTATGGGGAAACAGTTCTTTCTTTGACGAAACGCTTCTAGTTTTGTCAGACGTGCAGGAGCTGTAATCATAAGGGGCGAAAAGGGTAGTATCAAAGATAGCAGGAGGGATAGAAGTGAAAGAAGTATATAATAAAGAAGAGCTATTAGCTATGCTTGAAACTATTTACAATGAATTAGAAGAATTAGATAATGCGCTAATAGGTATGCACTTAAATAAGAATATGGAAGTTGAAGAACATCTTTACCATTTAAATACTCTTGAAGCCGCTTTTTCTGTTTTTGAAAAAAAATGGGTAAAGGAAGTAACCAATCTAGATAAAAATCCTGCGAAATTAAAAAGAACAGCAACGTTAAAACTTGAACTGAGTTAATTTTTTCATTAAAATAAGGAATAATAAGTAGGAAGCATAGGCGGGTTATGCAGGAAGCAGTGGAATAAATGGATAAATTTAAACAATTAAAAGAAAATACAAACTTGCTCGCGGAAGCAGCTGACCATTTAATGAAAACTTTTCATAAAGTAAAAGCTACAGGGGAAGCAGAAGATTTTTATGAAGTAGTGCGTCCTTTTGCCAATGAAGTAAAGCAATTAAATGATGAATGGAAAGAACCTGCGATAATATGGGTGCAGGAGAATAAGCCTGTATATTTGAATGGTGCCCAAATTCAATCAGCGTCCGATCATCTTGAAATTATCTCCATTCAAGCATTTTATCCGGAAACAAGCAAAAAACGATTTCTTGATGCTGCAAAATCTGTACAATATATTCTACAAGTATTGTTAAATGAGCTGAATAAGTGGGAAACGAGTAGATTGAAATAAGCTATGTTGTAAGATTTCAGAAACGAAAGCCACTTATAAGGAACTTTTCATGAGTAGAGGATTTGCTGTGCTAATTTTGACTGGAATAAAGAGAATTTAGCGCATTATAGCCTAATATTTTTTCATTTTTTTGCTGTTAGAAAGCGAGCCATTATTATTGGTCAGCTTTTTTTTTGCGTTAAAGGAAACGAACAAGAATCTGCACCAGCTAGGCATTTTATTCATATAATATGAAAAGAATTGTTTTTGGAGGAGGATATGAGTTAAATGAATACCGCACGTCAAGCACATTATTCGCCATATGTAAATATGACTCCATCTCATAGAAGTACGGACTCGGCAGTATTTCGCACAGTTTACCATAACAATAGACAATATAATCCATATATGAATACTCCAATGTGGAATGGAGGCTTGGGAAATATGCAACAAGGATATTATGGCCAGCAAATGGCACCACAAGGAACATATGAAAATTATGAACAACCTTATTTTCATCCACAAAATAACTATCCTAAATTGTCACATGATGTTTTTCAAAATCCATTGCAATATCAACAGGATCCATATACTTCTCATGCTGCAAAACAAAATTATCAACAAGGATATATGAACCCCTATCCAAAACAGTCTTTTATACCGGCTAAACAAGGTGGAGTGAAGAATATTATGAATTCTTTCAAATCACAGGATGGTTCGTTAGATTTTAATAAAATGATGGACACTGCCGGCATGATGATGAATGCAATGAATCAAGTATCTGGACTTGTAAAAGGAGTAGGAGGAATATTTAAGGTTTAACAAGCTCACGTTTTTTAGTAAATATAAAAGGCATCCCCACTAATTCACAAATGGGAATGCCTTTTTCTAGTTTCTTTTTCCTTACCAGCGATGGGCTTTAGCATCTCTTCTCAAGATAAGATTGGTTTTAGACATTTCGGTATGCCCATTAACTTGGGATTTTGCCCGTTTTGGCCTTGTCCAATTATGATGAAAAAGGGAAGAATGAGAATCCAACTGATCTTTGTAGCTCATCTAAATCACCTCGAAAGTAGGATTTGTAAAGAAGCTAGTGATACTCTGTTTACCATTTGAATAATCAATTAGCAACTTGTTAGAGTATCCCTAGTAGTATATACAAATTTTTTTTTTTTACTCGAAAGCTTTAAAGACGAGTTGTAAACGGCTGTCAATTATGATCGATAATATTTATTTTTTTCCCTTTTTGTTTTGGAATGGTAATAGAAAGTAAGCCATTTTGATAGGTTGCTTTTACTTTTGTTTCATCAATTGGAAAAGAAAGTGTAACAGTTCTGCTGTTTCTTTTAAATGTTTGACTGGAACGAAATAATTGCTGCTGCTTATTTTCTTCTGTAAATTGATCCTGATAATTAACCCCGATCGTTAGATGATGATCATAAACATCAATGCTAATTTGCTCTTTGTTTATTCCAGGTAATTCGGCGGTGATAATAGCTGCTGAATCGGTATCTTTTACGTTTAGAGGGAATGCCATATTGGGAAAGGGGCTGTTAAAAAAATCATCCATACTTTGAAGGAAATTTTTCACTGGTTTTTCTTGGAAAAATGAATTCATTGATTTAATCATTCCGCCAAATGGTTCTGATTTATCTTTTTTGTTTGGATCAACTGGAAAGTTTGCAGACAAGGGTATTCAACTCCTTATAAACATTGTTTTTTAACTTATTTTATGCGCTAGCCTTGTTAGGTGTGCCTAGAATAACAAAAGATTATTGGCGGGGAAAAAACTATTTACGAATGAAGTTTCCCTTTATATAAGAACGTTTATTCGTTAAAATAGATGGTATAAGAGGTGAGAATATGAAAGTTCGTAAAAATCTCCAAACAGTGATTGCTGATCTTAAAAATAAGGAAGAGTATAAAGACAGAATATCTTATTGGCATACGATAGAAGCAAAAGAAGCGGTAACCGCAGCAATGCCAGAGGATTTATCTCCAAAAATCGAACAAGCATTGCAAAACAGAGGCGTAACCCGTTTATATACACATCAAAAATCAGCTTATGAAGAAGTGAAAAAAGGGAATAGTATTGTCGCTGTAACACCAACAGCTTCAGGAAAAACACTTTGTTATAATCTACCTGTTATTCAATCCATTACTGAAGATGATCAAACTAGAGCTTTGTATATGTTTCCGACAAAAGCTCTAGCACAGGATCAAAAAAGTGAACTGAATGAATTAATAGAAAGCGCAAATTTACAAATAAACAGCTATACATACGATGGAGATACTCCTTCTTCTATTAGACAAAAAGTGAGAAAAGCAGGGCATATCGTTATTACGAACCCAGATATGCTCCATTCCGCTATTTTACCCCATCATACAAAATGGGTGAGTCTATTTGAAAATTTAAAATATGTTGTGATTGATGAACTTCATATTTATCGTGGTGTATTTGGCAGTCATGTAGCTAATGTGATTCGCAGGCTGAAAAGAATTTGTTCATTTTACGGCAGCGACCCGATTTTTATTTGTACTTCTGCAACGATTGCCAACCCACTAGAATTGGCTGAAAATCTAACAGAAGAGAAAATGAAATTAATAAATAACAACGGGGCACCAAGCGGGAAAAAGCATTTTGTTTTTTATAATCCGCCGATTGTCAATATCCCCCTTAATATCCGAAAAAGCGCCACGCTTGAAGCAAGAAGACTTGCAGGGGAGCTTCTAAAAAATAAAATACAAACCATTATATTTGCAAAAAGCCGTGTTAGGGTAGAAATATTATTAACGTATTTGCAAGAGCTGGTGAAATACCAGTTAGGGCCAAAAGCAATTAGAGGCTACAGAGGTGGATATTTGCCAACGGAAAGAAGAGAAATTGAAAAGGGGTTAAGGCAAGGCAGTATTTATGGGGTCGTTAGCACCAATGCATTAGAATTAGGAGTTGATATAGGGCAATTGCAGGTTTGCATTATGACAGGGTATCCTGGCACGATTGCAAGTTCTTGGCAGCAGGCTGGCAGAGCGGGAAGAAGGCATGATGAGTCCCTTGTTATTATGGTAGCAAGCTCTAGTCCATTAGATCAATATATGATTGCCAATCCGGACTATTTTTTTAATCGCAATCCAGAAACAGCTAGAATTAATCCAGATAACTTAATTATTTTAATCGATCATATGAAATGTGCGGCATATGAGCTTCCTTTTCAGCAAGGCGATACGTTTGGTTCTTGTGAAATAGCAGAGATTTTAGAATATTTAACGGAAGAAAGGGTGCTTTTTCAAAACGGAAACAAGTGGTATTGGATGAATGACTCTTTCCCAGCACATAATATTAGTTTGCGTTCGGCATCACAGGAAAATGTTGTTATTATTGACATTTCTGATAGAAGCAAAAGCAGAGTAATTGGAGAAAGTGATCGGTTTTCAGCAATGACACTGCTACACGAAGAAGCGATCTATCTTCATCAAGGGATTCAATATCAAGTAGAGAAACTGGATTGGGAAGAAAAAAAAGCGTTTGTAAGAGAAGTAAGTGTTGACTATTACACAGATGCCAATCTAGCTGTTTCTTTAAAAGTATTAGAAGTGGACGAAGAGAAAAGAGTAGAAGGAACGGAGATTGGATATGGTGATGTCAGCATCATTGCGATGAGCACGATATTTAAAAAAATAAAATTTGAAACACATGAAAATATTGGTTCAGGTCCAATCAGTTTACCTGAAGAAGAGCTTCATACAAATGCTGCATGGATATCCTTCGATCGAAATGAGCTTCTACTAAAAGAGGAACGGATAGAACAGGGGCTTCTTGGCGCTGCCCACGCTCTAAAGCATATAGCACCATTATTGGTAATGGCTGATCCAAGTGATATTCATGTAGTTCCGCAAGTGAAAGCAGCACATAATGAAAAGGCGACCATCTTCTTTTATGATCGATATCCAGGTGGAATCGGGCTAAGCAAGAAATTGTATGAAGAGATGGCAGTTGTGTTTAAGGAAGCAAAAAAAATGATAAGAAATTGTTCCTGTCCACATGGCTGTCCGTCCTGTATTGGAATCGAAGGAATAAACGACTATCAAAAAAGAGATGTATTAAATATTCTTTCCTTGCAAGATAAATAAAAAAATAGGGGATAAAATGAGCATTAAGAATAAGTTAAATCGATTAAAACCACATCTGAAATCGGAGAATACAAAGCCAAAGGAACAAACGATCATACAAGATGAAAAGGAAATACCTTATTTATCAGTCTGGAATAAAGAAAATGTTTATCCGTATTGGGTGGACAATGACTATTGTTTAATACGAGAAGTAAAATACCCTTTAGCCTATCAACATGGTAAATATTCGTTTGATAAATGCTGTGAGGTGGTAGAGGAATGGAATAATTCCACGTTTACACATCCTTTATCTGCGAAAGGACATAAAAAAAGCGATCTTTTTTTCTTTGATACGGAAACAACGGGTTTAGGAGGAGGCACCGGCAATACGATTTTTATTTTAGGATATGCGCAAATTATGGAAGAGTATGTCGTATTAAAGCAACATATTCTTCCATATCCAGGCGGGGAAGTTCCACTATTTAAGAGCTTTTTGGAAAATGTTGATTACACAACACTCGTTACCTATAATGGAAAGGCATTTGACTGGCCCCAAGTAAAAACAAGGCATATGTTTGTGAGAGAACATGTTCCGAAGCTTCCTGAATTTGGACATTTTGATTTGTACCATGGAGCAAAAAGAATGTGGAAGCATCGACTAGAACGAGCAAAGCTTTCTATTGTCGAAGAGGAAGTATTAGATGTGAAGAGGCAGGATGATGTGCCAGGGTATTTAGCGCCGATGATCTATTTTGACTTTGTAGAAAGAAAAAATCCAGAAGGCATGCTTGCCATCTTAAAGCATAATGAAATGGATATTTTATCATTAATTACATTGTACACCCATTTAAGCTTGCAGCTATTGCATAAAGACCATCATATAACTGCAAAGGAAACATTAGAGGCTGGGCGCTGGTATTCTTCATTGGGCGATGCGAATACGGCTAAAGATACTTTACATCGTATCGAAGAAAAGGATAAAGAAGAAACATTAATGGCTAAATATATTCTTGCAAAACATGCTAAAAAAGAAAAGGAAGAAAAAACAGCTCGTGAATTATGGACAAATATAGTAGAGAATTATACGGATGCAACTAATAATCGAATAATTATCGATTCTTATATTGAATTGGCCAAAATAGCAGAACATAAAGATAAAGATTTCATAAAAGCATTAGAATGGACAAATGAAGCTTATTCTTTATGGAGACTATTAGAGACTAAAAAAGAAACAATGGAGCGGCAATTTTTAAAAAGATTAAAACGTTTGCAGCGAAAAATTCATTCTAAACAATCATAGTCCATCTCTAATTTTAATAAGTTTCCTGTAAATTCCTAGTTGTGTGTTTACGAGTAACTTATTAAAATAGATAAGTAGTTAAATATATTTACATTGAGGTGTGCTTTTTGTATAAAATGGTTATGTTATTATTTTTTGTGATTGTATGTTTAACAGCAATTCTGTTTACCACACTAAAGGACAGCTTGTACGCCATGTAATAGTTTCAAAAACAATGGACATTATTGTAGAAAAACCACTAAATTAGGTATTTGTATTAGTACAAGATTATCCCTTCTATCATAAGTTGTTAATGTAAGATAATTAAACAATCGAGAGGAGATTTTCTTAATGCATCATCATTGCAAACCTAATAACGTATTACCAGCGGTTGTTCACCCTACAAAATGTTGTGTGAACAATACATTTTCAAACAATATTGTCCCTCATATTCATCCACAACATACAACAACAGTTAATCATGTGAATTATGAACACCAACATTTCTTCCCACAAACACAATCTGTTGAAAATGTAGTAACAAACACTCAAGCTAATATGGGGCCATCACCAGTTCCATATCCTGTACAACAACAAGGACCTTCCCAATTTCCACAAACTGGAGGAACACCGTTTACAGCTACAGGTCAATTTTTTCCAGGAACAGGAAACCCTGGAGTAGCAGGAAATATGCCAGGAGCTTTTCCTTTTAGAAAAAGATAAATGAAAAGAAGACAAGGGTGTGTTAACAGCCCTTGTTTTTCTTATCATAAAGTCAATTATCTGAATGAGGGTGCGAAAAAAATAATCAAACTTGTTTCTCTTTTATCGAGAAATGCTTATAATATAAAGATAGTATGGTATATGAAAATACACTTGCTATTTAATGAATTTTTGCAGTAAGTTGTTATTTTCTCTACTAATAAGAAATAGACTATTACTATCCAGCTTGTTTTTACATATAGCTTTATGGTTAAAAGGAGTTTTTAAATGAAAGTTGCTGTAATTTCAGGTTATAAACCTTTTGAAATAGGCATTTTTAAAAGACAGGATGAAGCTGTTATTTATATAAAAGAAGCAATTCGAAAAAATATAGAGATAATGGTGGAAGAAGGATTAGAATGGATTTTAATTAGTGGGCAGCTCGGAACCGAACTTTGGGCAGCAGAGGTGGTGTATGAGCTACAAGCAGAAAAGTATCCCGAATTAAAATTAGGGGTTATCACTCCCTATTTAGAACAGGAGCAAGGGTGGAAGGAAGCGAACAAAGAGTGGTATGAAGAGGTAGTAATGCAAGCGGATTATATTGATTCTGTTTCGAATAAGCCTTATGAAAATCCGAATCAATTAAAAGCTAAAAATGTCTTTTTCCTTCAGAAAAGTGATGCCCTCTTATTGTTTTATGATGAAGAGAAAGAAGGAAGTCCGAAATATTTATACAATCTTAGTAAAATGTATAAAGAAAAGACGGAATATGAGATTCGTTTGATTCGTTTTGATGATGTACAATCTATAGTTGAAGAAAAGCAATTTAATGATGAGTTTTAATAGAAAATTGACAAAGTGAAGATTTTTTGAAAAAATAAATTAGATTATGGTAATACTTGAGGTGAACATATAATGTTATCAGATAAAATGAAGTTAACAGCTAAAGATATTTTAGAAAAAGAGTTTAAAACAGGCATGAGAGGTTATAAACCAGAAGATGTTGATAAATTTTTAGATTTGATTATTAAAGATTATGAAACATTGCATCAAGAAATTGAAGAGCTTCAGCAGGAAAATTTGCGTTTGAAAAAACTAGCAGAAGAAGCTTCGAGAAGACAGCCAGCTCCAAGCACTGCTGGAACAACAAATTTTGATATATTAAAAAGATTATCTAATTTAGAGAAACATGTATTTGGCAGCAAGTTATACGATTAAATTCAGCGTGTAACGAAGTGTTTAGACCGTTTAGGTGAATCAAAAATATTTGTAGCAAAAGAGTAAGATGTTGAGAAAGAACAGCAGAATGTTGTCATACTGCCCCATTATTCGATGAAATTAAAAGGGGATAATGGAATTTTATCGACTTTCCTGAGAAAAATTCTTTTATTTCCCATTGCTATTTGATAACCGACATACTATAATAACATCTGTAGTCAATAAAAACGCCGGGGTAATCGCTGCAAAACATTGATTTTGTAGAGGAAAGTCCATGCTCGCACAAGCTGAGATGCCTGTAGTGTTCGTGCCTAGCCAAAAAATAAGCTAGGGCAGTAAAGTTAATCTTTGCTGACGGCAGGGAAAATACCTAAGTCTTTTGATATGGTATGAATACTTTGAAAGTGCCACAGTGACGGAGCCTTTTCAGAAATGAAAAGGGTGGAACGAGGTAAACCCCACGAGCGAGAAACCCAAATTATGGTAGGGGAACTTTCTCTTAGGAAATGAACTTAAAGAGAAGGACAGAAATTATTTCTGTAGATAGATGATTACCGCCTTTATACGAGACAATGTCGACTGAGTACAAAGGAACAGAACATGGCTTACAAAGCGTTAATGTTGATCACATAAAGGAATAAACAATAGGGTGACTCACTAGAAGGGTCTGACTTCATATACAAATAGGAAAGATTTTTCTATTGTTAGGATGTCAGACATATTTTTGAGGGTCATCCTTTTTATTTATGATGAATAGAAACAATTAGAAGATATCGTAGTGATGCTATGGGAGCAATAGAACGTTAATAATAACAACATACGAAAAGAACGCTTATATCTATCTGTAGATGATAAGTGGATATGACTAAAGGATAAAAAGGTGAACAAATGACAAAGTTTAATTTAATTGCAACAGCTGCAATGGGACTAGAAGCTATTGTGGCAAAAGAAGTGAAAAATTTAGGATATGAATGTACGGTGGATAATGGCAAGGTTTTATTTACAGGAGACGAGCTTGCTATTGCAAGAAGTAATATGTGGCTACGGACTGCTGATAGAGTGAAAATAAAAGTGGGAGAATTTAAAGCAACTACTTTTGACGAACTTTTTGAGAAAACAAAAGCTTTACCATGGGAGACGTATTTACCAGTTAATGCAGAGTTTCCTGTTTCAGGGAAATCGGTAAAATCAAAACTTTTTAGTGTGTCTGACTGTCAAGCAATTGTAAAAAAAGCAGTTGTTAATAAAATTAGCACATTCTATAAAAAGACTGGCTGGTTAGAGGAAAATGGTCCATTATTTAAGCTGGAGGTAGCTATATTAAAAGATATTGTTACATTGACTATAGATACCTCTGGACATGGCCTACATCGTCGAGGATACCGTATTGGACAAGGGGAAGCCCCTATAAAAGAAACGTTAGCAGCTTCTTTAGTGTTATTAACAAATTGGACAGCAGATCGTCCGTTTGTTGATCCGTTTTGTGGATCAGGTACGATTCCAATCGAAGCTGCATTAATTGGACAAAATATTGCACCTGGTTTTAATAGAGAATTCATTTCAGAAAAGTGGGATTGGATGTCCAAAGCAATCTGGGATGAAGTACGTATGGAAGCAGAAGATAAAGCAAATTATGATCAGCCTCTTGAAATAATTGGAACAGATATTGATCATAAAATGGTGAAAATAGCGGAAGAAAATGCTTTTGAAGCAGGTTTAGGCGAGTTGATTACATTTAAACAGATGCAAGTAACGGATTTTACTACGGATAAAGAAAATGGTGTTATTATCGGAAACCCTCCATATGGAGAGCGGCTTGGTGATAAACCATCTGTTCAGAAAATGTACCAAGGGATGGGACAAGCGTTTGAAGCATTAGATACTTGGTCCATTTATATGCTTACATCAGATGAAGAGTTTGAAACGCATTATGGAAAAAAAGCGACAAAAAAACGAAAATTATTTAACGGATTTATCCGAACAGATTATTATCAATACTGGGGCAAACGAAAAAGATAAACGGTAAAAGACAAAGATAAAGTTAAATAAAGTGATTAGTATATAATCTGCTTTTTTTGTATATATTTTACTTATAGCTATTATTGTGGAGGGGTTAAAAGATGGATACTACAATAGATTATAATAAAATTATACATGCTTTAAATCAGTCTTTGGAAATTTTGCAATCAGAAAGCGGAGAAAATGAAGGACATAAAATATTATTAGAAGCACAACAAACGGTTCAACAAGCATTATCTTTTTCTTTATCACGTGACAGTGGGTTTTAAAAAATGGGTGTGACAGAAGAAATTTCGTTTTGTTTGCTTTCCTTTATAATAATATGATTAACAGCATTATAGGAGGTACGAACAGAGAGTATTAGTTGCGTACCTTCTTTTTTCTTGATTGTTAGAAAAAAGTTTACTATTATTAAGAAACGCTCTTAAATAAGTGGAAATAGAAAAAGATGATAAAATAAATAGAAATAGATAATCAAGATACTCTCTCGTTTTTTAGATGAGGGAATATTTTACTTTTGGAGGGGTACCATGCAAAACAGCTTGCCGTTTGAAGTGGCAAAAACAGAATCTTTTTATGAAAAATTAGGAGAATGGATTGGTGATGTTTTTTACGATATTCTCCCTGAAGCTGGATATGAATTAAGAGATGAACAAGTATATATGGCATACCAGTTAGAGAAAGCGTTTAAAGAAAAAAATACAATTTTTGCTGAAGCAGGAGTTGGAACAGGGAAAACATTTGTTTATTTGTTATATGCTATTTGTTATGCCCGTTATATGAATAAACCTGCCATTATCGCATGTAGTGATGAAACGCTGATTGAACAGCTTGTCAAAAAAGAAGGAGATATCGCGAAATTAGAGCAAGCATTAAACTTAAACGTAGATGTTCGTTTGGCAAAATCAAGAGATCAATATGTTTGTTTAAATAAATTAGAAAAACAAATCATATTAGAAGATACATTTAATGGTATTTACGATTCACTTCCTGACTTTGTTCATGGCTCTGGATCTTTACAATCATTTTCCCCATATGGTGATCGAAAAGATTATCCAGAACTTCATGATTCAGATTGGAATGAAGTAGCTTGGGATTCTCTTCAAGACTGCTTTACTTGTGAAAAAAGACATCGCTGTGGACAAACTTTGCATCGCGATTATTACCGAAATGCAAAAGACTTGATTATTTGTTCACATGATTTTTATATGGAGCATATTTGGACAAAAGAATCACGTAAAAGAGAAGGACAGCTTCCTTTATTGCCTGAAAGCTCCTGTATTGTATTTGATGAAGGTCATTTATTAGAATATGCTGCCCAAAAGGCATTAACCTATCGTTTAACAGAACAAAATCTTGAAAAACTATTAACAAAATTAATGGCGAATGATGTTAGAGAAAAAACATTAAATATTATGGAAGATACTATTTATCAAAACGAACAGTTTTTTGCAGAGTTGACCAAAGCATCTTTTTATACTAAAGGGTCAGATAAACAAGAAATTAAAAAGACAGCTACAGTAATGAATGAAGGAAAAAAATTAGCAAGTCTTATATCAGATTTAGAAGAAGAGCTTGTTTTTGAAAGTGAAATGTATGTGATCAACGAATATGAATTAAAAGTAGTGGAAGAATATTTGGAACAAATTTCCCACTCTTTAAGTCTTTTTCTAAAAGAAATGAATGGCATTACATGGTTTGAAGAGAATAATGGGGAACGTACATTAGTTATTATGCCAAGACTTGTAAAAGATATTATGAAAGATGATGTATTCAGTCAAAAGAAACCAATTGTCTTCTCTTCTGCTACACTATCTGAAAATAAATCTTTTGATTATATGGCAAATAGTTTAGGAGCAGTTAATTATTTATCATTCTCCGTGGAATCACCATTTGATTATGAAGAAAAAATGAATGTGGCAGTACAAACGTTTTCTGTGGAAGAAGATATTCGGAAAAATCAATATTGTTATGAACAAATTCAAAAAGCTGGTGGCCGCTCATTAGTTTTATTTAACAGTAAGGAAGATTTAGAGAAATTTAAAGAAGACAAACCAGCTGATTTCCATCTACCTATTTACTTTGAAGGGGAAGGAGAAATAAGCGGGCTTGTTTCAAAATTTCAAAATGAAGAAGAATCGATTCTTTGTGCTATGAATTTATGGGAAGGATTAGACGTGCCTGGCCGCTCATTAGAAAATGTATTTATCTTTTCTTTACCATTTCCTCCTAACGATCCTGTTTATAAATCTAAACGAGAAAACAGCAATGATCCTTTTGCAGAAGTGGACATGCCTTACATGATATTGCGTCTAAGACAAGGAATTGGCCGTTTAATTCGAACACATGAAGATAGCGGAAACGTTCATATTCTATTTAATAAGGATGAAAAGGAATCCGTTGTTAAAGCAGTAGAAGAAGCTCTGCCAGTTTCACCAACGAAAGCAAACAACTGATCTAGTTCTTTTTGTTTAAAGGACCTATCGATTATTAGTTAGCAGTATGACCATGGAAAATGGTTATACTGCTTTTTTGTACATCAGACTTGGAAATCGTCAGTAGATGAGCGTTTAGATTCAAAATGTAGAATAATATAAAAATGGTCAAAGGCTAACCGACTTGTTGTATGAAGATACCAACATGTCGAAAATAAAGGAGTATCATTTCTCTAAAGTTTTTAATTCGAAAGAAAAATATGGTAAAATAGTTTTATTAACGATAGGGGGGCATAATTTTTTGGCAAATTCAATGAAAATAGTGGAAAATGATTTTTTAGATTATGTAAAAAAAATGGGTGCTTATAATGAAGCATTAGCATTAATTTATTGGGATTTAAGAACGGGTGCACCGAAAAAGGGATTAGACCAGCGAACAGAAGTAATTGGTGTATTGTCATCCGAATTATTCAATATGTCTACTTCTGAAGAAATAGCAGCATATATATCAAAATTAACGGATGAAAACCTGCAGGACGAATTATCAGAAGTAACGATAAAAACAGTTCAAGAGGTAAAAAAAGAATATGAGCGCAACAAAAAGATCCCTCCAGCAGAATTTAAAGAATATGTAATGCTTCAATCTAAAGCAGAAAGTATTTGGGAAGAGGCAAAGGAAAAATCAGACTTTTCTTTATTTCAGCCATATTTAGAAAAATTAGTTGCCATGACCAAAAAATTCATCGAATATTGGGGATATGAAGGCAATAAATACAACACCCTTTTAGACATGTATGAACCGGGAATTACAGTGGAAGTTCTCGATGATGTGTTCGCAGAATTAAGGAATAAAATTGTACCATTAGTAAAGAAAATTTCTGAATCTGATCATCAGCCTGAAACTTCTTTCTTATATGAGCAATATCCAAAAGAGAAGCAGCAAGCGTTCAGTTTAGAGATTTTAAAACAAATTGGCTATGATTTTGAGGCAGGAAGATTGGATGAAACGGTACATCCATTTGCAACAGGGATTAATCCAGGTGATGTTCGTATTACAACTAAATATGAACAATCAGATTTTAGAGTCGCAGTTTTTGGAACAATTCATGAAGTTGGCCACGCATTATATGAACAAAATATTGCGAAAGAACTAGTGGGAACGCCTTTATGCAGCGGTACATCAATGGGGATTCATGAATCTCAGTCATTATTCTATGAGAATTTTGTCGGGCGTAATTTTTCTTTTTGGAAACAAAATTATGAATTATTAAAGTCATATAGCAATGGCCAGTTTGATGAAATCTCAACAGAGGAATTTTATCGTGCTATCAATGAATCAAAACCTTCCCTTATTCGGATTGAAGCAGATGAACTGACTTATCCATTACATATTATTATTCGATATGAGTTAGAAAAAGGATTATTTAATAATGAGATAGAAGTAAAAGATTTACCTGCATTATGGAAGGAAAAATATCAATCTTATTTAGGTGTTTCTCCAGCAAATGATGGAGAAGGAGTATTACAGGATGTTCATTGGGCAGGAGGAAGTTTTGGCTACTTTCCTTCTTATGCGTTAGGTTATATGTATGCAGCACAAATCAAAGAAAGCTTATTAAAAGATATTCCAGATTTTGATGAGCTATTAGAAAAAGGCGAATTGCAGTTAATAAAAGAATGGCTGAATGAAAAGATTCATCAATATGGTAAAATGAAAAAGCCACTTGAAATCTTAAACGACGTGACTGGTGAAGGACTAAACCCAAGCTATTTAATAGAATATTTAACAAACAAATACAGTGACGTTTATAAACTTAACTGAAAAATAGTAAAACAGCCGTAATATATTCTAGTAAAAAGCAATGCACAAGCAATTTCTCCTTTGAAACGCTTGTGCATTTTTTTCTATGATCATACGAATAAAGTTTCTTCGTAAAAAGCAAGTGCGTACACATCCGAATTAAAAAAATGACACCACAAAAGATGCAGATAGGCAGTTTGATTAAGTTTGTTCTTAAGTTGAAGCAGGAGAGCAGTCAGAATACACGAGACTCCTATGGGTTTGCGAGACAGTTCAGGAGTAAGGCTCAAGCGTAGCCACAGAAAGTGAAGTGTATTCAACCTGCGAAACCATTATTTCAGGTTAGACCAATAAAAAAATATTTTTTCCTTCCAATTTTTCATCTACCAAAGTTTATAGCCTACACTCCCGGGAGGCGCATGCTGAATCATCGAATACAGAGGAATAGCATATGCAACCAATATGACAAACAAAGTAATGGCAACCCACAGCATCCAGTTTTCAAGAAAAGCAAGCGGTTTTTGCTCCTCCGATTTATCAAGCTCAGCAACAGGAAACTCCTCTATACCTTTAGGAGCAAAAAAAGCTAAAACAATAACTAAATACAAAACAATTAAAATACTAATAAACAAAATACTGCCGCCAACAGCCTGTCCTAGTTGGTAAACTATCCAATCAGAAGCTTGCTTGGCACCGCCATAATCAGTATACGCAGTTCTTCTAGGAGCTCCTAATAAACCAGCAATATGCATACTCCCAGACATAATTGTCATGCCAACTGCCCAAGTAATTCCTTGTATAATAGCAAGCTTATTTAATTTCTTTGTTAACGTTCGCCCAGTTAAGTGTGGAATAAGAAAATAGGATATTCCAAAAAAAGTTAACGTGACCGTAGTAGAAATGGTTAAATGAAAATGTCCGGTTATCCATGATGTGTTATGGACAACAGCGTTCATTTGACTAGAGGCATTTATTATTCCTCCAGCACCTCCAGGAATAAATGCGAGCATTCCAATAAATGGAACGAAAAATCTAGCATCATTCCAAGGCAATTTTTTTAACCAAGAAAATAAACCATTGCCTTTGTGATACCTTCCATATGCCTCGAAAGTAGCAAACATCGAAAAAGCAGTCATAAGAGAAGGAATAATCACAACAAATGTTAAAATGATTTGGAAAAATTTCCACCCGGGTTCAATTCCTGGTTCCATTAGCTGATGATGGAAACCAACTGGAATAGAAAAAATTAAAAATAATAAAAAAGAAAAGCGAGCTAAAGAATCAGAATAAAGTTTCCAGCCTATTACTTTCGGAATAATAACATACCAGGACATATAGGCAGTTAATAACCAAAAATAAACTAATGGATGCCCAAAATACCAAAATAATGTTCTGCTGATTGCGATATTTACAGTCGGCTGCCATCCTAATGACCAAGGAATCAATTGGAATACAATTGTTCCAGCAACTCCTAGGGAAGCAATAATCCACATAATCGAATTAACTACAGCCATAAAGGTTAAAAGGGGACTTAATCCGGTATTCACTTTTTTCCATCGTGTATAACGGAGGATAATTGCGACTCCATCCATCCAGCTGCCAAATATAATAAAAGCAAGGCCTACATAAAAAATCCAATGTGCTTGTAATGGGGCATAAAAAGTATATAAAACAGTTGCTTTATTTAATAAAACCATCGATGCTGCCATAATAGTTCCTATTACCATGCATATATAGCCAATCCAAGCTATTAACCTATTATAAAAAGAAAAAGTACCTGCCGTTCTTGAAACGGCTGCCAGCATAAAACCAAATATAAAGAATGTTGTAAAGATAAGCGCTAAGAGCACCCCATGAATCGTTAAGACTTGATAATAGCTTATATTATATGGAAGAATGACTTTTCCAGTTTTCACTAATACTTGCAGTAGTCCTGCAAAACCGCCAATTGCTAATGCAAAATAAGCAACAACTAAATGAGCTTTAATAAGCTTGCTGTCTTCTTGTTGAATCCTTGTTATTTTCCTCATAATTCAATCACCTGAATCGTTCCTGACATAAAATGATGCCCACTACCACAATATTCATTGCACAATACAAGGAACTCGCCTTTTTTTGTAAATGTCGCCACATATTCTGAAATCAATCCAGGTTCGAGCATTAAGTTAATATTAGTCCCAACAACTTCAAAACCATGAATAACATCTTTTGATGTAGCGATAATTTTCACCTTTGAACCAACGGGAATCTCAATAGAAGAAGGATTGTATTGAAAAGCGGAAGCAACCATTATTAATTCATAATCCCATTTTTCTCCTGATACTTTGTATAAACCTGGTTTATTAAAAGGCTTCGTTTGGTCTACCTTCTTTGGGTTAATGCTAGATGAAGCGGCAGAAGAATGGTGGCTATGATCTGCATGCATGCTTTGAAAAGCAAGAACGAGTAAAAATAGAAGAAGTGTTGCTCCACCTATAGTAATGATTATTTTTTCTAATTTATGTACTTTCACTTTAGTTCCTCCTACTGTTATAAACGTTGTAAATAAATGAAATAAATGCTGCACCACATTACTATAATCATGCAAATCAATAGAACAAGCAATACAAATGTGCCAAGAAGGGAAGAGGAAGGGAATACAAATTTTTTCTTTTTAAACATCATTTAATACCTCCATGAAGAATAAAATTATATAAGAAGTTGTTCAAAAAGTCCGGTAAAAATGACACGTCGAATTTCTTCGTTGACTTCACTTTTCCGCTTCTCACGTATCAACTAGAGGATCTTCCACTAAAAACGCTCACGTCCTATGAGCAACGTGGAAGTCATCACATCCTGTGAAAGGGCGATGCTCAAAGTGAAGCCGCCTTGAACTTCTTGGTCCTTTTTATCCTCCTTTTTGAACACGCACTATAAGAAGTTGTTCAAAAAGTCCGGTTAAAAGGGCACGTCGGATTTATTTGTTGACTCAACTTTCGCTTTTCACGTATTTAACTAGAGGATCTTCAACTTTGTGGAAGGCAGATGCTCAAAGTGAAGCAGCCTCGAACTTCTGGGTTCTTTATGAAGATGCACTATAAAGCATTAAAAATAGTACATATTCCATAACGGAGCTCATATAAGATAGATAAAGGAATTTGCATTATCATCCGTTTACAATACCGCAATTTTAATAAATTGAAAAGTAAGCCGTTAAAGTAATCATGAAAATTCATTTATTTGTGATGATTTCCATACTTTATAAATTTTTTATACTCAAGTTAGATCTTCAAGGCGCCAGACGCTTTTGTTATTGAATACGCACAAAATTTACTATTATTAAATATTCTAATATAAGTTGATTAGAAAGTGGATGTGAAAAGATGGAGAAATATTATTGTGATCATTGTCGAATTATTTATAAAGAGCCAACAATCTGTACTAGTTGCGGGAATAAGGTGGATAAGAAAATAAAAATTGAAGTGCAAAGCCAAGAAAACAATAAAAAAGAGGAATAAAGTGAGAAGAAGAGGCTGTCTGAGAAGCAACCTCTTTTTTTGAATTTTTAACCTTCCAACATTAATACAATGGTTAAATCACCAATCGTATCAAGGGAAAAAGGTAAACGAAGTGCTTTTTCAAAACCATACATTTTTGTTTCTCCAACAAGAACGGTAGGTGGAGTTATATCCATTTCGATGCCATTATTAGCAACAAAAGTAGATAAGTTTCCGGCAATCATATTTCCTAGTTCACCAGAAAAAGACTCTAACATATCACCTTCCAGTTTCATTCCAAACATGGCTTCGCCAATTTTTCCGAAAACTTGTTCATTTCCATCTATTAAGATTCTACCACGAAAATCTCCAGTTAATCCTATTAATACACCAATCAATTGTTGCGTAAAAGGGGCAGAAATTAATGTAGGCTTTTCGATGGATATGTGATAAGGGAGAACGGCTTTAACAGATTCAATAGTCCCGTTTAATATTTCTGTTGCACTTTTTGTTGAAGTCACCAATCATTCCCCCATATAGTCTAGTCAATTATCATCATCTTACCATACTTTTAGACCTATAGGATAAGCGAAATTAAAAATTTTAAAAATTATAATGATTCGATTCACCTTGTTATATTTGAATCTTATAATACTAAATACCTATTTATATAAAATCATTTAAGTGAAGAAA
>JBDNRM010000065.1:0-19831 GCA_047718615.1 Bacillus sp. (in: firmicutes)
GTTATTTGGTTTTTCTATCTCATCGTTTTATTTGATTGTTTTGATAATATCAGGATTATGCATTTTTTTAACACTATTAATAGCAGATATTTTTAGTGCTGATTTAGGTTTTTTTAATCCAACCTTAATTTTGGCATTTTTAACAATATTATCTGCAAGTGGCTACTTATTAGAAAAATATGCAAGAATGAATAGTTTGTTAATCTTCGGTTTATCAGCAGCAGGAGCATTTGTTGTCGCATTATGTTTGCATTTTTTTGTATTTATCCCATTGTCTAATGCAGAGGAGTCTCTCGGATACAGTGATGATTCTTTAAAAGGAAGAGTTGGAAAAGTACTTACCTCCATCCCGAAAGACGGGTATGGAGAAATTATGATTGAAAGTTATAGTGGTCATATCATAAAAACGGCTGCTGGTTTTTATAATGAAGAAATAAAGGGGCCAAGCAAGATAGTAGTAATCGAAGTGAAAAATAATATAGCCTATGTTATTCCACAAGAGGATTTATAAAAGGAACCAAGTTAACAAAATGAATAATGAAAAAGTTTTGCTATTACTAGAAAAAATCGTGTAACAGAATAAGGGAGGAAAAAATATGCTTGATATTTGGATTATTGTTGGTGTTGTCGTTATTTTATTAATTTCATTAATTAGTATTTTTATTGCGAAATATAAAACAGTTGGACCGGATGAGGGACTGATTGTAACGGGAAGTTATTTAGGTTCAAAGAATGTTCATGTAGATGAAGCTGGAAATCGAATAAAAATTATTAGAGGTGGAGGAACTTTTATTCTGCCTGTTTTTCAACAATCTGAACCTTTAAGCCTTTTATCAAGCAAATTAGATGTTTCTACACCAGAAGTTTATACAGAACAAGGTGTGCCTGTGATGGCAGATGGAACAGCTATTATTAAAATAGGAGGTTCTATTGGCGAAATTGCAACCGCTGCAGAACAGTTTTTAGGAAAAACAAAACAAGATCGTGAAAATGAAGCAAGAGAAGTATTGGAAGGGCATTTACGATCTATTCTTGGTAGTATGACAGTAGAAGAAATTTATAAAAATAGAGATAAATTTTCTCAAGAAGTGCAAAGAGTTGCATCTCAAGATTTAGCAAAAATGGGATTGGTAATTGTTTCCTTTACCATTAAAGATGTGCGAGATAAAAACGGCTATTTAGACTCTCTTGGTAAACCAAGAATTGCTCAAGTAAAAAGAGATGCTGATATTGCCACTGCTGAAGCAACAAAAGAAACACGTATTAAAAAAGCAGAAGCAGATAAAGATGCGAAAAAAGCAGAGTTGGAAAGAGCAACAGAAATAGCGGAAGCAGAAAAAGAAAATCAAATGAAAATGGCTGATTATAGAAGAGATCAGGATATTGCAAAAGCACGTGCTGACCAAGCGTATGATTTAGAAACAGCAAGATCGAAACAAGATGTAACAGAGCAGGAAATGCAAATTAGGATTATTGAAAGACAAAAACAGATCGAGCTTGAAGAAAAAGAAATTTTGAGAAGAGAAAAGCAATATGATTCTGAAGTGAAAAAGAAAGCAGATGCTGATCGTTATTCCATGGAACAAGCAGCAGAAGCAAATAAAAGAAGAGAAATTGCCGAAGCCGATGCGAATCAATATCGTATTGAATCTCAAGCAAAAGCAGAAGCAGAAAAAGTTCGAGTTGATGGTTTAGCAAAAGCGGAAGCAGAAAAAGCAAAAGGGGAAACCGAAGCAGAAATTATTCGCTTAAAAGGTTTAGCAGAAGCAGAAGCGAAACGAAAAATTGCGGAAGCCTACCAACAGTATGGTCAAGCAGCAATCTTAGATATGGTCTTAGATATGCTTCCAGAATATGCAAAACAAGTGGCAAGTCCATTAGCAAATATTGATAAAATTACGGTCGTAGATACAGGAAGCGACGGTAGTAATGGAGGCGCCAATAAAGTAACTGGATACGCAACGAACTTAATGTCCACTATGCAGGAATCATTAAAAGCTTCTGCAGGTATTGATGTAAAAGAACTACTTGAAAATCTTTCTGGAAAAGGCAATGTCCGACAAAGCGTAGAAGAATTAACAAACGAACTAATTAAGAATAAATAAAAAAAGCGAATCGAAAATTACTTATTATAAAAGAATAGAGTAGTAATTTGATGAGGGTTAAAGCTAAATCAAGTAATAGGAAGCATTATGCAAAAACCAAAAAAACACTCCAAAAGATTAACTTTTGGAGTGTTTTTTACTTATTTTTTTAAATCTTCAATAGATGTAATATCCATATAGCTAGGAACTACTAAACCAAGTTTTGTTCCTTCTAGGTTTGTTCCTAAGTCTTCAAATTTACCTTCATATTTTTTCGCATAGTCTGCGTGTGTAGTTGGCAGCCAAGCGGCAACGTGAGCATCTAAGCTTCCGTCCGCAACTCCAGTCCAAAGTGGACCTGCTTCTACTTGACTTAATGTAACTTTATAACCTAAATCAGTAAGCACTTTTCCAATTACATTTGTACTTGCAATTTCACTATCCCAAGCAACATAGCCGATTTTAATTTTGTCGCCTTTAACTTTATTAATGCCATTTGTCCATTCAGCTACTAAGTCAGCATTTTCTTTAACCCATTTTGCAGCAGCTTTTTCAGGATCAGTACCACCATTAATATCCATCATGACTTTACCCATCTCATCTGTATTCCAATGGAAATTATCTAATACTTGGTTTGCTTCTGGCATATCTTCTTTTAAGCCTTTACGAGTAACGGTGTGAATATTTTCATCTTTACCAAATGTTCCTTTAGGATCTTCCAAGTATTTTAAGTCATATGCAGCGAACATCCAATGTGGTGTCCAGCCAGTTACGATAATTGGTTCTTTTTTATCATACGCTTTTTTTAATGAAGCAGTCATGGCAGCACTTGAACCTTCGACTACTTTCCAATCAGATAAGTCATAATCAGTTAATGCTTGGTTGGCAGCCTTCATTAAACCTGCGCCTGGATCGATTCCTACGATTTTATAATCGACTGTATCTCCAACTGTTGCATTCTCATCTTTACTCTTTGATCCACATGCAGCGAGTGCAAGTGTTAAGGATAATACTAAAAATAAACTAATAAACTTCTTCATCTTAATTCATTCCCCCACTTTTTTTATTTCCTATATTTTGTGTAATTCTATCAAGAATAATAGCGACTACAACAATAGCTAAACCGGCTTCAAACCCACGACCAATCTGTATTTGTGTAACGGCACGATAAACATCTGCGCCAAGTCCAGGTGCACCGACCATTGCAGCAATAACTACCATAGATAGCGCAAGCATGATGCTTTGATTAATGCCTGCCATAATAGTTGGCATGGCAAGCGGCAGTTGAACTTTTACTAATTTTTGACCTGTTGTACTTCCAAATGCTTCAGTTGCTTCTGTAATATCACTAGGAACCTGTTGAATTCCAAGAATCGTTAATCGAATAGTAGGTGGCATAGCAAAAATAACGGATGCTACTACACCAGGAACGACACCTATATTGAAAAAGAAAATAGCAGGTATTAAATAAACAAATGCTGGCATTGTTTGCATAAAATCAAGCACAGGTACAACAATTTGTTTTACTGTATTTTTCTGTGAAGCCCATATTCCCATTGGTACACCGATGAGAATAGAAATAACAACTGCAGAAAGTACAAGGGCTAATGTATTTAACATTGGTTCCCAATATCCTAAATTATCCACGATAAATAAACCAACTATTGTAAATAAGGCGATTTTTTTATTCGCAAATTTCCATGCGATTAAAGCCAATATAATTATAAAGATATAGGATGGTATAAATCCTAAAACGGTAACTAATCCTTCTACAGCAAATTCTAATGTTTCTGAGATACCATCAAATGCAACAGCAAAAGTAGTGGTTAACCAATCTACAAATGAATCAATCCAATCTGCAATCGGCAGTTTAGGCAATAGATTCCCCATTAATTATTCACCTCCATTTTTGACTGTTCCAAAAGTTCTGTATGGTTGTTAATGTTGTCGTTATTTCCTGCTAGTGCGCCAATGACGGCACCTCTGACCACAATTCCTTTTAAACGTTGTTCGGAATCGACAACGGATACCGGGATAGCAGCAGATGAAACTTTGTCAAATAAATCGGTTAATAGAGTATCGCCTGGTACGGTTGTGATATCTTCAATTAAAATATCTTGAATGGATTGCTGATGCTCTATCGCATGTTTCGCATCATCAGCTGTAATAGCTCCAAGCAGTACTTTTCTTTTATTTACGATATAAATACTGGAAATTCCTAAGTCTTTCATGATTTGCAGCGCAACACGAGGTCCTTTTTCCAGTTGAACGGACTCAGCACGTTTCATTACATGATTAGCTGTTAATACTTTAGATAAATCAACATCTTCAACAAAACGTTCTACATAATCATTAGATGGATTCATCAATATTTCTTCTGGTGTTCCAACTTGAACAATGGAACCATCTTTCATTAGTGCAATTCGGTCTCCAATTCTTAGTGCTTCATCTAAATCATGTGTAATAAATATAATTGTTTTTTCCATATTCGATTGTAAATCTAATAATTCATCCTGCATATCTTTTCGAATAAGGGGGTCTAGTGCACTAAAAGCTTCATCCATCAGAAGAACGTCTGGATTATTTGCTAATGCTCTAGCAAGACCAACTCTTTGCTGCATCCCTCCACTTAATTGATCTGGATATTGGTTTTCATATCCTTCTAAACCAACTAGCTTTAGCGATTCTTCTGCGCGCTGTTTTCTTGTTTCTTTGGCAACACCTTGGATTTCTAAACCATATTCAGTATTTTCTAAAATAGTTCGATGTGGAAGAAGCGCAAATTTCTGAAATACCATGCTTATTTTTTCTCTTCTCACATTGCGCAGTTCTTCTTTAGACATCTCCACAATATTTTTCCCATCAATATAAACCTTGCCGAGTGTTGGATCAATAAGTCTGTTCAACATTCGAACAAGGGTAGATTTACCACTGCCTGATAACCCCATAATAACAAAAATTTCACCAGCGTTTACTTCAAAGCTTGCTTTGTTTACACCAACAGTTGCACCGGTATTTTTTAATATTTCGCTTTTTGAAGCGCCATTATTTAATAATGATATGGCTTTTTTACTATTTTTCCCGAAGATTTTAGTAACATCTTCAATTTTCACTTTTACGGATTCTTTCATTATTTCACCTCATTAAGTTCCAAGCCGAATTGCCACTAACTAAGTATAAAGGGATAAGCTGTCAAGAAGCAAAGTCGGTATTTAGCCATATTCTTCTGTAAAGAACGTACAGAAAAAACTGAACGTACAGAACGGTTAGTATCCTTAGTATTCCTTCTATATGCTCTAGCATGCTTTAAACAATCATCCTTTACAATTCTGTCATACATGATAATCTAATAAAAGAAAATGAATAATAAAAATATTAACTGTAAACGTAAATATGTATGATTCTATAAAGTAATATTGCTAGTATTCACTTTATTGAACGTATAAATAGGACGAAATGCAGCTGATTTTTTCTACCTTTAAGGTATAACGGGGAAGCTCTTCGTATGAGACATAAAAAGGGGAGTTTATTTTCTACCAGTTGTAAATATCATAATGTGATGGATGTGAAGGAAATCATGGAAGGTAAGGAGCAGTTAGAGGTAGCTCGTGAAAGAGTAATTGATGTGATATCTGAAAATATTAATTTATTTGGAGTAACGGATTCAATTGGTAGATTATATGGCATGTTGCTTTTTCAAGAAAAACCGATGACGCTTGATGAAATGAAAGAAGAATTAGGAATGAGCAAAACAAGCATGAGTACATCTGTTCGAACATTATTAGATTTAAAAATGGTCGATAAAGTGTGGAAAAAGGGTGTACGAAAAGATTTGTATAAAGCGGAAGATGATTGGTATCAAACATTTATTGATTTCTTTACAATCAAATGGCGAGCTGGAGTGTCCATGAATGTTCACGCGATGGAAAAATCATTAGCTGAATTAAAAAATTTGTTGCAGCAAGAACATGTTGCAGAGGACATTAAAGCATTAGCCAAAAGCGATATAGAAAAATTAAAACATTCACTTGAATATTATAATTGGTTAAATCGTTTAGTCGACAGCTTAGAGTCGCACGAAATATTTAACCATATTCCAAAAATAGAAGATAAATAAAATATATAAAATATAGTGTCAGGATGAAAAAGTATGATTACTGCAGAAAACGGGGAGTGAAGAAGAGAACACCCCGTTTTTAACAGACTGAATCCCTGAAAAAGGGGTTTTTTTGTGTAGTATGAGGAAAGCCTTTCATTCGCCTTTTTTTGGTTCTAGTGAAAAAACCTAAAAAATGTGCTTTTGACTATCGCACATTTTGGGGTTCTTGAATAGGATATACAGAATTAAAAAAAGGAGGTAATTATTCATGGGTGAAGGTGGATACGGCGGAGGTTTCGCTCTTTTAGTAGTTTTATTTATTCTTTTGGTGATTATTGGTGCTTCTTGGGGCTATGGTGGATTTTAATCATTAAAAAAGTAATCTTTATAAAAAGAGGGAGGAATAACGTATGTACGGATACGGAGGTGGCTGCGGCTATCCTAGTTATAGCTACGGATATAGCTGTGGCGGCGGTTACGGTGGCGGTTTTGCTTTAATCGTTGTACTATTTATTCTTTTAATTATTGTTGGTGCAGCTTGTTTTAAATGGTAATATACAAAAACCTGATTCTGTTTTTTAGAATCAGGTTTTTGTTTGTATTTCGGGTCTGTCAAGGCACTTACGCTTTTCATTGTCTAGCTTCAGTGCCTAGCCCCAGTGAGTATTGCCTCCTGCCTCTAAAAGTAAAAAACACTTTTTGAGTCAGGAGAACATTTTTCTTCGGGGCTACCAAGGCACTTACGCTTTTCATTGTCTAGCTTCAGTGCCTAGCCCCAGTGAGTATTGCCTCCTGCCTCTAAAAGTAAAAAACACTTTTTGAGTCAGGAGAACATTTTTCTTCGAGGCTACCAAGGCACTTACGCTTTTCTTAGTCTAAATTGAAAAAAATCTTTTTGTGTTTTTGAGAAGTTGTGTATAAACAGTAGATTCAGATTCTTTTTTTATTGCGGCTATTTCCTTTATGGTATGGTGAATCATGCTTGGCATTGTTTTCCTTTGCTCAAATAGACCTTCAAATGGCCATGGTCCATCTGTTTCTACCATCAATTGATGTAGTGGATATTTCTTTACAAGTTCTTTGATTTCTTCTTCATAAAGTACATCAGGTGTAATCGAAACATAGCAGTTATTATTGATTAAATGCTCTATTGTTACAGAATCTCCTTTAAACCAATGAAATTGCGCATTCATATAATTATGCTTCTCCAAAAGTGCTAAAACAATTGGCGCTTCATCATAAATACTATGCAATACAATCGGTTTATTATGTTCCTTTGCCAAAAGAATAAATTGTTCTAGTAAGTCTATATATGGCTCCAACGAATAAAGTAAGGGGCTTTTTTCACGTACATAGTGGGGAAGTCCCACTTCACCAACAGCAACCATACTAGAAGAATGCTCTTTTATCCATTGGAATAGTTCAATAATCTCTATCTCGGCTGGCATTCGTTGTTCAGGATGAAAACCGTATGCTGCATAAACAAATGGATGGATTTTTGTTAATTCCTCATTGCTTATGCAAGACTTTTTATTCATGGAGACCGTGATAACTGCTTCAAGGGAATGGTCCTGTTGCATTTTATTGATACTGTTCTGTTTATACTGATCAAGGTGAATATGGGCATCGATTATCTTTTTCATTCTATCTGCTTACCTTCCTTTATTGTTGGTGGAGCGGAAGAGTTTCCTTGTGAATTTTGCAATAAGAAATAGATTTCTTTTTTGTATTCAAGGAATGATGGTTCTAACCATAAATTCTTATCTCTTGGCCTGTTAAATGGTACCTTAACTTCAGTTAAGATGGAAGCTGGTCGATTAGATAAAATAAAAATACGATCAGATAAAAATAATGCTTCATCAATATTATGGGTAATAAATAATATGGTTCGTTTATGTTCTTCCCAAATGGATAATAACCATTTTTGCATTTCTAAACGGGTGAATTCATCTAATGCACCAAAAGGCTCGTCTAAACATAAGAGAGATTCAGAACTTAATAAGGCTCGGATAAAAGATACGCGCTGCTTCATCCCGCCAGATAATTCATGTGGAAAAGCATTCTCAAAGGAAGCAAGACCTGCCTTTTGTAGCATCTCTTTTGCTTTAACTTTGTTTTTATTTCCTCTTAATTCTTGCGATAATGTAGCATTCTCTATGACAGTCCGCCAAGGAAATAAGGAAGCTGCTTGCGGCATATAGCTGATAAATCCCTTTCTCCCTGTAATCTTTGTATCTTTTAAATAAATATCTCCTGCGTTAGGTGTTAAAATGCCGCCGATTAAATGAAAAATGGTACTTTTTCCGCTTCCAGAAGGTCCAAGAATAGATACAAATTCTCCTTCATTAATCTTCATATTTAATTGATTTAAAACACTATTTGCACCAAATGACATGGAAATATTGTTTAATTCAAGAAAGCTCATTGCCGCTCATCCTTTCTTTGGCCCTTTATACAGCATTTTTCTAACAGTTGAATAAGGAGAAAAAACAGTAAACTTAAGAACATAATGGCAAAAATAGCGACAAATACACGATCTGTTCGAAAGGAAGAAGATGCGAAGGTCATATATACACCAACCCCTTGTTTCGCACCAAGCCATTCGGAAATTACTGCTCCCATTACACTATAGGTAGCTGATATTTTTAATCCAGAAAAAATAGACGGCAGAGCAAATGGCCATTCCAATTTCCAAAAAAGTTGACGTTTGCTGCTTCCTGACATGATCATATAATGCTTTAATTCAGGTGAGGTTTGTCTAAATCCATCTAGGCAGGCGATTGTAATAGGAAAAAAACAAACAAGTATGATAATAATTAGTTTCGGCAGAACCCCAAAACCAAACCAAATAACAAGTAATGGTGCCAAGACGATTGTAGGAATATTCTGCGATAGGATGAGCAATGGATAAAATGATTTACGTAAAAAGGGAATACGATGCAAAATAATCGCTATACATAAACCGAAAATGGTCCCAATAATAAAACCAAACAAGGATAATTGAATGGTTGAGAGTAAATGAATAGAAAAGCTTTCCCAATTTAAAAATGCTTCCTTTACAATAGTAAGAGGAGAGGGGAGAAGCCATGTTTCAATAGTGAACATTCGTACTGCTTCTTCCCAAACAATAAATAAAAGAAGGAGAACCAAAATCGGTCTCCAACTGTTTGAAAATAGTTTCTTCATTAACGATATTTCTCCGTTAAATCTTCCATTGTTATACCTGTTGGCTGGTAAAGCACTTTAATTTGGGTGATTACGTTACTGCTGCCAATTTCAATCATTTTTTTATTCATGCTGCTGATGATTGCAAATAATTCATCCAGTTCCCCTTCAATCGTTGTTTCTAATGGATGAACTTCATATTTGACACCAGACTCTTGAATCACTTTAATTGCTTCGTCTACATAAGGAATTACATTTTCCCCATTTTTTGTTTTTGGAATGATTTGAATGCTTATTAATGAGTTAGCCATTGTTTCTCCTCCTTATTTAGCTGGTAAAAAATCATTAGTAAAGGCGGAATTTGCATTCAGTTTTTTATCTAATAATTTATTATCATACATCCAGTCTGCGTAGTTTTCCCATACAGAAAGTTTTTGTTCGCCCCAGCGTGTTGCATCATCTTGATATTTTGAAGCTAGCCATTCTTGACTTTTTTTCACTAAATCTGCATCAAGATCCGGTGCTGCTTTTAATAGAATGTTAGCGGAATCTGCTGGATTTTTTATCGCATATTGGTATCCTTCAGAAGCTGCTTTTACAAATGCTTTTACTGTATCTGGATTAGAACTTATCATTTTTTCATTTGTAGAAAGAACTGGTGTATAATAATCCAATTTATCGCTATAATCTGTTAAATAAATCATATTTATTTTTTCACCGCGCAGTTCTGCTTCTACGCCTGTCCATCCATAATAAATCCATGCAAAATCAATATCTTTTTTCACAGCTGTAAAGAAATCGGTATCCCCAATATTGATGATATCTAAATCTTTAACATTTGCATTTTCTTGTTTCATTAAAGAGGATAATACGGATTTTTCAACTTCAGATCCCCATCCTCCATATGTTTTTCCAGCAAAATCTTTGGGACTCTTAATGTTTTTGTTTGCAGGTGATGCGAAACCGGATGTGTTATGTTGGATAACTGCTGCAATTGATACAATTGGAACATCTTGAATTCTTGCTTGTGTGATAGATTCTTGATAGCTTACTCCAAAATCTGCTTTTCCAGAAGCAACTAGTGTATCTGCCCCAGCATCTCCTGGTGTAATAATATCAACATCTAATCCTTCTTTTTCAAAGTAGCCTTTTTCTTTAGCAACATATAAGCCTGTATGATTTGTATTTGGTGTCCAATCTAATACAACGGTTACTTTTTTTAAGCCCTTTTCAGTTTGTTTTTTCTCAGGATCAGATGAATTGCTGCAGCTTGTCAGAAAAAGAAGTGCAGTAATCAAGAAAATAATTTTTTTCATTTGTATTACCTCCATTTAATGTAGAAAAGAAAAAGAAGCTCTGTTTGAAATAGGAAGATACGCTTATTAAATGCTACCCTGAAAATAGGATTCCGCACATCCCATAGGAGTTTTCGTGTATGCAGGCTGTTCCCTGCTAAAAAGACTGGAATCTGCTTTTTTTATATGCCATGTTGAGGCTCTCTATTAGCAGGGATGGTTGTCTGCAAAATAAACGAATGCATAGCAAAAAAGCATTCAAGGCTTCTGAACCTGTGAACGCTTTAAATACGTTATGTATGTAAAGAATAGGCGTTTCCTACGCTGATTTCAATCAGGTCAGGTTCAAAGGGTTTCTATCCTTAAAGACATCTCTCAACCAGTTTAAGCTGGTTCCCCTACTAAAATTCTTTCTTATTCATTTCCTTCTATATTATAACAGAAAGCAGGAGGATTGCCATTATTTTAGGCTACCCTGAAAAAGGAATGGACTCTCAAATAGTTTGCAGCCTGCATACACTTCGCTTTCATGCGGGGTCTCGTCTTTCTTGCATTCCCGCGGGAGTCATCGTGTATTCCGGCTGCTCCCAGGTTCAAACTTAGGTCATAAAACAAAATAGAAAGGTACTTCTTTTCATGTGCATGGTGTAAAATTTTTTGTTTGCATTTGTTTATTTAAAAATAGGTAATAGTGTTTGGTGGGAAGTTATCTAAATGGCACTTATAAATGATAAAATAAAGAAAAAAGCAAATGAAAGGGTGAGTGATTTTCCGTGATTAACGAGTTAATAAAAGAGGCGAATCATTTAGTGGTATTTACAGGGGCAGGGATGTCAACGGAAAGTGGGCTACCAGATTTCCGATCCACAAAAAGTGGTTTATGGACAAAAGAACGAAAAGCATATTTGTCCAGTACAGATGCATTAAACACACATTTACAAGAATTCATTGCTTTTTATAAAGAAAGGGTTTTGGGGATTCAACAGTATAAGCCGCATAAAGGACATTATATTTTAGCGGAATGGGAGAGAAGAGGATTATTAAAGCGGATCATCACTCAAAATGTAGATGGCTTTCATCAGGAAGCGGGCAATAAAAGGGTAGAAGAATTGCACGGAACATTGCAAAAACTTCATTGTGAAACATGTGGGGAAAGTTATTCAAGCGAAAAATACTCAGATCAAGAATATAAATGTCAATGCGGCGGAATATTACGGCCATCCATTGTATTATTCGGCGAGATGCTGCCAGAAAGGCCATTTCAATTAGCGGAAGAGGCAGCAATTCAATCAGATGTATTTGTTGTGTTAGGTTCTTCTTTAACGGTGTCACCTGCCAACCAATTTCCTTTGATTGCTAAACAAAATGGTGCCAAGTTAATTATTATTAATGGAGAAAAAACAGATTTTGATTATTTGGCAGATGTAGTTATCCATCAACAAATCGGAGAAGTTTTAGAGAAAGTGAATGAAGTTATTGGATAAGGTGCAAAACAAAAAGTGATATCATATTATAGAAGAAACTAGGAATATTGAATGAAAGAAATAGGAGTTTTACGTAAACGGTTTTATTTAAAGCATTGCAAACTTTTTCGTATCAAGCTAATATAAGGGAATGGACTTAAAATGAAAGTGCAAAAGAAAGGAAAGTAGCATGGCTAACAATTTAAATGAAAGTGTGTTATCTCGACGCACATTTGCAATTATTTCCCATCCGGATGCAGGTAAAACTACGTTAACAGAAAAATTATTATTATTTGGCGGTGCCATTCGTGATGCAGGAACAGTAAAAGGAAAAAAAACAGGTAAATATGCAACAAGTGATTGGATGGAAATAGAAAAGCAAAGAGGAATTTCCGTTACTTCCAGTGTCATGCAATTTGATTATAAAAATGCAAGAGTAAATATATTAGATACACCTGGGCATCAAGATTTTAGTGAAGATACGTATCGTACGTTAACAGCAGTAGATAGTGCTGTTATGATTATTGATTCTGCTAAAGGGATTGAAGCACAAACTTTAAAATTATTTAAAGTTTGCCGCATGAGAGGCATCCCGATTTTTACTTTTATTAACAAGTTGGACCGTCAAGGGAAAGCACCATTAGAATTATTGGCAGAATTGGAAGAAGTGATGGGAATTGAGTCCTATCCAATGAATTGGCCAATAGGAATGGGAAAAGAATTTTTAGGTATTTATGATCGCTACTATAATCGAATTGAACAATTTCGTGTAGAAGACGGCGATAAATATATTTCTTTAAATGAAGACGGGGAAATTATTGGGGAACATCCAATAAAAAATGATTCCTTATATGATCAAACATTAGAAGAAATTATGCTATTAAATGAGGCTGGCAATGAATTTTCTGCGGAAAGAATTAACAATGGTGATTTAACGCCAGTATTTTTTGGAAGTGCTTTAGGTAATTTTGGTGTGCAAACATTTTTAGAAACCTATTTAGATTTTGCTCCGACACCACAACCTAGAAATTCTACTGCCGGGAAAATTGATCCGCTTTCGGAAGAATTTTCGGGTTTTATCTTTAAAATTCAAGCAAACATGAATCCTGCACACCGAGATAGAATTGCCTTTTTACGAATTTGCTCAGGTAAATTTGAAAGAGGAATGTCTGTTCAATTATCTAGGACAGGAAAGCAAATAAAATTAGCCCAATCCACACAATTTATGGCGGATGACCGTAGTACGGTAAATGAAGCAGTGAGTGGCGATATTATTGGACTTTATGATTCAGGCTTGTATCAAATCGGCGATACGCTGACTTCGAGCAAAACACCGTATCAGTACGATAAGCTGCCGCAGTTTACTCCTGAACTATTTGTCAGAGTAACAGCGAAAAATGTATTGAAACAAAAGCATTTTCATAAAGGTATTCAGCAGCTTGTACAAGAAGGAGCAATTCAGTTTTATAAAACAGTAAAAACAGAAGATTATCTTTTGGGTGCTGTTGGTCAATTGCAGTTTGAAGTATTTGAGCATCGAATGAAGAATGAATACAATGTAGATGTTATTATGGAGAATGTTGGTTCAAAAATAGCTCGTTGGGCTGTGGATGAAGAAGTAAATGAAAACTTGTCGAGCGGCAGAAGTTTGTTAGTGGTGGATCGCTACGGGAAAAAAGCATTTTTATTTGAAAATGACTTTGCGCTGAGATGGTTCCAAGATAAGAACCCAGAGGTAAAGTTGTATAATCCAATGGATGCAGAGAATGAATAATTTGTACGATTTTATAAAAAGCTTTATTTCATAAAAGCTAAATAGAGAGTTTTCCTGAAGGCTTGTAGAAACGGCTGATAGGAAGGCTCTTTTTTGTATGGAAAAGGGGCGGAGCTACGTGATTTAAATAGAAATAAACACGGTTCCGTACGCAATACTTTGTTTTTTATACGAATGAATAGAGGAGTTTCTCCACTCACACCGCCTTTATTAGGTTTGGTTCTGCATTTTCCATGTTAGATGGTGGAGACGAGGGACGAGTCTCCATGGGAGTTTTGTATGCAGATAAAAGATTTTTACAAAGGTACTATGATAAAAGGAGACCAGCTGAAAGAAAATTCACTTATATTTCGACAAGTGAGGGCTAATTTTATTTTTTTAATGTTAGATTTTGAAAATAAAAATTCAATATAAATGAAATTCATTTATTATATTAAAATAACAAAAATAATACAGTGATATTTTTGTTTTAACAAATTCGTCTTTTAAATATACAAAATAAAAGGCGGTGAAGGTGGTAGTTTTGTAGTTTTTTATAGTATTTTGTATGTTTTATGTTGGTTTATAAAGGTTTAGGGAGTCGAAAATTCTTTTTAAATAATAAAAGGAACAAGTTTTGCCGTTTTTCTTAAAAAAAGATTAAAAATATTCAAAAAAAGCATTTGTATTTATCAGAAAAATCGGTATAATAAAAATCAAGTTACAAAAAGTGACTAGAAATGTTAGGTTTTGTAACAAAGGGTCAAAATGAATATCATTTCCAAATTATAGAGATTAATAGATTACGTGATTCAAATTGGAAATCGATATTTCAAAAAAGATTTAGGGGGAATTAGTAAATGAAAAAAAGTTTATCGTTATTATTCAGTATAATGCTTGTACTAGTACTTGCACTGACTGGGTGCTCAAGTAAAACCACTTCAAGTGATGGTAAAAATAACGCTTCTAAATCATCAGCAAAAAGTATTTTAGATACGGTTAAAGAAAGAAAAACATTAAAAGCAGGAGTAAATGATGCACTTCCTGGATTTGGATACATAGGATCAGATGGAAAAAACACAGGTTTTGATGTGGACTTTGCAAGAGCAATTGCTGCAGGTGTTCTAGGTGACGCCAACGCTGTTGAATTTCGTCCATTATCAGCAACAGAACGTTTTACAGCTGTTCAATCAAAAGAAGTAGATGTACTAATTCGCAATACAACTTGGACTACAAACCGTGATGCAGAAGTTGGTCTAAGCTTTGCACCGGTAACATTTTATGATGGACAAGGTATTATGGTTCCGAAAGACAGCGGAATTAAAACATTAAAAGATTTAGAAGGAAAAACAATTGGTGTAGAAACAGGAACAACAACAGAATTAAACCTTGCTGACCAAATGAAAGCAGCAGGTGTTACGTACAAAGCACAAACATTTGATAATGCAGATGCAGTTATTGCTGCATATGAATCTGGAAGCATTGATGCTTGGACAACAGATAAATCTGGTTTAGTATCCCGTCAATCAATGTTAAAAGATCCTGATGCTCATGTGGTTTTAGAAGCTACATTATCTAAAGAACCATTAGCACCAGCAGTATTAGATAATGATGAAAAATGGAAAGATGCAGTAAGCTGGATTGTATATGCAACAATTCAAGCAGAAGAGTTCGGCATCAATTCAAAAAATATCGATGATTTTAAAACAACGGATAACCCAGAAATTCAACGATTATTAGGTGAAGGCGATACAAATCTTGGAGAGCAGCTTGGATTGCCAAAAGATTTCGCATACCAAGTAATTAAACAAGTTGGTAACTATGGAGAAATTTATGATCGCAACCTTGGTCCAAATACTGTATTTAAATTACAACGTGGACAAAATGCACTGTATAAAGATGGCGGATTATTATACTCTATTCCATTCCGTTAAAGCTTAAGTTTATATGATAAGCATGTAAGACCTGCTAACATTGCTTTTTAGCAGGTCTACTTTTTTAGATAAGTAAGATTTTGATTCGTAGATAAAAACGACAGAATTAGACTAATGTCTTGAGCTTAAACCATTGCTCTAGATGCGAAAAAACGAATACTAAATAAACGTATGCTTTTCTAATGAAGAAAGGTGATGATAAAGTGAATAAACAAACTACATCCACTCCATTATGGAGGAATAAAAAAGCAGTACCGATTATTTTACAATTAATCTTTGTTGTAATCGTTGGATATGTACTATTTTTTATGATAAACAATGTTTTATTTGGCTTACAGCAAATTGGTTTAACATTAGGATTGGATTATTTGAATTTAAAAGCATCTTTCCCGATTTCTGAATCTTTAATAAGTTATACTCCAGATGATCCATACATACGGGCATTATTAGTTGGATTATTAAATACATTTAAAGTATCTATTTTTGGGATTATTATCGCTTCCATATTAGGAGTTTTTATTGGAATTGCCCGTCTTTCCAGCAACTGGCTGGTTAGTAAATTGGCAACAGTATATGTGGAAGTTTTCAGAAATACCCCATTATTAGTACAAATTTTCATTTGGAATTTTGCTGTATTTTTACCAATGCCAAAAATTCAAGAAGCGCTTGCAATAGGGCCTTTTTACTTCTCAAACAGAGGGGCAGCTATCCCTTGGTTTACTACATATTCCAATACATTAGTATGGTTTATTATTCTTATTGTTTTTATCATTGCTGCCATTGTAATGTATAAAAAACTAATGTATTTGGAACTGAATACCGGAAAAAATATGCATCCTTTTTTATATAGTATTGGTGCATTTATTATAGGCTGTTTAGCTGTTTACTTTATTATTGGAAATGGACCGCTTCATTTAACTATTCCTAAATTGGAAAACGGGGCCTTTGTAGGAGGAACATCTTTATCAATAGGATTCTTATCCGTACTGATTGCATTGTCTGTTTATACATCAACTTATATTGCGGAAATTGTACGTGCTGGTATTATGGGAGTTCCAAAAGGACAGACAGAAGCAGCAAGTGCATTAGGATTTAAAGGATCCACTTCTTTGCGCTTAATTATTTTTCCACAAGCAATTCGGATAATTATTCCACCTTTAACAAGTCAGTATTTAAATGTTATTAAGAACTCAAGTCTTGCGATGGCGGTCGCTTACCAAGATATCGTTGGTATTGGAAATACAGTGATTAATCAGACAGGACATACCATTGAGACTATCTTAATAATTATTGCAGTGTACTTAATCCTAAGTTTAGCGACATCACTGTTTATGAATTTCTTTAATAAAAAATTCCAGTTGGTTGAAAGGTAGTGAGGCAAATTGGATAATATTCAAATTAATAACAGTGAAAATGTGGTAGGAGCAACATCAGACAAAGGAAGTAATATTTCCTATTGGCTCAAAAATAATCTTTTTAAAGATTGGAAAAATACTATATTTACTATCATTGCCGCTGTTTTATCTGTGTATATCATTGCAAGGGTAGTAAATTATGTTTTTACTAGCGATTGGGCTGTTGTAGTAAATAACTTTCGTCTGTTAATGGTCGGGCAATTTCCAGTAGAAGAAGTATGGCGTATATGGGTAGCGTTAGTAATTGCTTCTGTTCTTTTAGGTGTTTCATGGGGATTATGGAGAGGTATCATCGGTCATGTTGCCATGACAATTGGATCTTTATTACTCATTTTCGGGATCTTGCCGTATACAGAAAGCGGTTCTAAATTATATTTGTTTTCAAGTGTAGCTGCAATTCTTGTATTTTATTTCATTGGAAGAAAAGTATCTGCATTAAAAATCCCTGCATTGGTTTTATGGATTTTATACATTCCGATATCGATAGGGATACTGAATGGGTTCGGAATTGTTGAGCCAGTAAAAACAAATGTTTGGGGCGGATTTTTATTAACCTTACTATTGGCTTCTGTATCAATTGTTTGTTCTTTTCCTATCGGTTTATTGCTTGCTGTCGGAAGAAGAAGCAAACTTCCGATTATAAAGTATACTTGTATTGTTTATATTGAATTGATCCGCGGGATGCCGCTAATTATGGTGTTATTTATTGGCCAGTTATTACTGCCGATGTTTCTTGGCGGGATTCAGTTAGATAATGTACTGAGAGCAATGATTGCTTTTACTTTATTTAGTGCCGCATACTTAGCAGAGAACATTCGTGGAGGACTTCAATCCATTCCAAGAGGTCAGTTTGAAGCGGCACAGGCACTTGGACTTAATAACTTTAAATTAATGGTATTTGTTATTTTACCCCAAGCATTAAAAGCCGTTATTCCGGCGATGGTGGGACAATTTATCTCCATATTTAAGGATACTTCCCTTGTTGCAGTAATAGGATTAACAGATTTCTTAGGAATTGCGAAGAAAATAGCTGCAAATCCAGCCTATTTAGGGAAATATTTAGAACTATATTTATTTGTAGCATTGTTCTTTTTTATTTTCTGTTTTTTAATGTCCCATGTAAGTAAACACTTAGAGAAATCATTAGGTGTAGGAAAACGATAAAGGGAGGAATGGAAGAATGGATAGTGTATTTTCAGTTGAAAAGTTGACAAAACCTCTCGAGGATAGAGAAGATATCATTGAAGTAACCAAATTAAATAAGTGGTATGGTGATCACCACGTTCTAAAAGATGTCGATTTAACCGTGAAACAGGGGGAAGTAATTGTTATTTTAGGTCCTTCTGGCTCAGGTAAATCCACTTTTATCCGAACAATAAACGCTTTGGAAGAGTTTCAAAAAGGAGAAATTGTTGTAGATAATATTGCGTTAACAGATGATTTGAAAAATATTGAAGAGATTCGAAAAGAAACTGGTATGGTTTTTCAATCGTTTAATTTATTTCCACATATGACTATATTGAAAAATATTTCTTTAGCACCAATATGGGTAAGAAAATGGAAAAAGTCAAAAGCAGAACAAATAGCAAAAGAATTATTGGAAAGAGTCGGGATTCCCGAACAGGCGAATAAATTTCCAGGTCAATTATCTGGTGGTCAACAGCAGCGTGTGGCAATAGCGAGAGCATTGGCCATGCAGCCGAAAATTATGCTTTTTGATGAACCTACCTCTGCACTAGATCCAGAGATGGTAAAAGAAGTATTAGATGTTATGAAAACACTTGCTGATTCAGGGATGACAATGCTCGTTGTAACACATGAAATGGGATTTGCCCGTCAAGTTGCAGATCGTATTGTTTTATTTGATAAAGGTGAGATTGTAGAGATGGGAAAACCGGAAGATATCTTTGACAACCCTCAGCATGACCGCACAAAAGCATTTTTATCTCAGATCATTTAAAAAAGAGCCGAAGGGGCTCTTTTTTATTTTTTACAAAAAGAGTAAATAATTTATTCGAAATGGGAACAATATAATGGTATAGAAAAATAGATGGTGATGCAATGAGGGACCAGAGTAAGTTAGAAGCAATTATGTGGAGTATCGCACTTCCAGGATTCAGTCAACTTTTGATGAAAAAATATTGGAAAGGAACCTTATTTATAGCATTAGAATTTATTATTAATGTGCAAAGCAATTTTAATGAAGCGATTATGTATAGCTTTTTATGGGATATTGATGAATCAATAAAGACGTTGGATTTTCAATGGATCATGTTCTATCCATGTTTATATATGTTTGCCATGTGGGATGCTTATAAAGCAGTAATGAAAGAAAAGGATGAATATGCATTTTTACCCTTTGTCTTTTCTGCTTATTTTGTTACAATCGGTGTTATGTATTCAACTCAACTAAAAATATTTCATATTCTATTAGGGCCAATATTTTTGCCAATGTTATTTTTAGTTCCAGGCATAGTAAGTGGCAAATTAGTTAAGTGTTGTTTACTGTATATGAAAAAAAGTAACAATCCGAAATAATAATTAATTTTATCTGAGTCGAATTTTTAAATGAGTAATAGAAACAATAAGAAAAAATATTGTCATTTTATTAAATATTGTATAT
>JBDNRM010000066.1:0-19475 GCA_047718615.1 Bacillus sp. (in: firmicutes)
CTAATGAATCAAAACGGCTTGATTGGAGTGTAAGGTGCGAGACTCCTGTGGGATTTGCGGGTTAGATGAGACCCCGCAGGCGCTTGCGCCGAGGAGGCTCATCGCACGCCCCACGGAAAGCGAGCATCCTGAAACGAGAATCTTGCCCCAATTTATAAGGAATAATGGTTGCAGGATTAATCAATCCCCCTTTTCTCATTGCTCTAAACCATGTTATGGCAATACATGAAGAAGAATTTATAACTGCAAAGTTTGAGTAAACTAGATGAAAAAACATAATAACCAGTATAGGGAAGTCATTTAAGTACTAAATTAGAGAATGTTCGTCTTTATCTATTATCTATTTCGTTATGTCTCAGCCTCTTTTTGTTAGGCTGTTTTTTCAAAGGTTACGGTTTTTGACAATATAAAGATACGCAGACTCTTGCGGGAAAAAGAGAAAGACTTTCATCCTTGCAAGATAAAATTTTTATCTGTCTCTTGTCTATAACTTGAAAAAGGAAGAGTAAGACCGTTATAGTTAGAATATCATGAGAATAAGAGAGAATACTATCTAGTAGGTTTTCATCTATATATGCCCGAAATAAGTTTGAAATGAAGTATTTAGGAGGAATGTCATGAGTGTTGCTTCAGAACAAGTCAAAAAATATCAAGGTTTTAATTTACATACTGTTAAAACCGAAAAATTCAAAACAAATAGCATTACAATAAAATGGAAATCCCCTATTTTAAAAGAAGAAGTTACAAAACGAGCCCTTTTGCCATATGTGTTGCAAAATAGTTCGAAAAAATATCCTTCAACCACTACTTTGCGTTCTTATTTAGAGGAGCTGTATGGTGCAACATTTTATGTGGATTTATCTAAAAAAGGAGAATATCATATTATTTCTTTTAATTTAGAAATTGCCAATGAAAAGTTTCTTTCCGATCCGACTCCTTTATTAAAAAAAGGCATTGAATTTTTAGCGGAAATTATTTTTCATCCAAAAGCATCGGAAAATGCCTTTGATGCTTCTACTGTTGATAATGAGAAAAGAGCATTAAAACAACGAATTCAGTCCGTTTTTGATGATAAAATGCGTTATTCTAATTTTCGACTTATTCAAGAAATGTGTAAAGGAGAAGCGTATTCCATTGGGGTAAATGGTGAAAAAGAAGCGGTTGATTCCATAACAGCTACTGATTTGTACGCTTATTATGAAAAAGCGTTAAATGAGGATCAAATGGATGTCTATATTGTTGGTGATATAGATGAAGCAGAGGTTGGTTCCTATGTAGACTCTCTTTTCCCTTTTCAAGAACGAACCATTAAAACGGTTGAGCATTCAAATGAGCATCAAGTAGAGAAAGAAAAAGAAATTCGGGAAGAACAAGATATAAAACAAGGAAAATTAAATATAGGGTATCGTACAAATGTGTTATATGGAGATGACGATTACTTTGCATTGCAAGTATTCAATGGAATATTTGGAGGGTTTTCCCATTCTAAATTGTTTATTAATGTAAGAGAAAAAGAAAGTTTAGCGTATTATGCAGCGAGCCGCTTAGAGAGTCATAAAGGATTATTGCTCGTTATGTCCGGTATTGATCAGCAAAATTATCAAAAAGCTGTAAAAATTATTAATGAGCAATTAGATTTAATGAAAAAAGGCGAATTTACAGAAGAAGAAATCATGCAGACAAAGGCGGTTATTCATAATCAGATGTTAGAAACATTGGATACTGCTAGAGGCATGATAGAAGTATTTTATCATAATGCCGTAAGCCAATTAAATGTGGAAATGTCAGATTGGCTGCAAAGTATCAGCAAAGTATCAAAAGAGGAAATACAAAATGTTTCTAATAAAATTGTATTAGACACCGTCTACTTTTTAACAGGATCGGAGGGGAATGCATAATGGAGAAAATTTCTTTTGAACAGTTGCAAGAAGACCTTTATTATGAGCAGCTGGATAATGGTTTAAAGGTATATATATTGCCGAAAAAAGGGTTTAATAAAACCTTTTGTACATTTACTACCAATTATGGTTCGGTTGATAATACCTTTATTCCATTAGATGGTTCTGATTTTACGAAGGTGCCGGATGGAATTGCCCATTTTTTAGAGCATAAATTATTTGAAAAAGAAGATGGCGATGTGTTCCAGGATTTCAGCAAACAAGGTGCTTCAGCAAATGCATTTACTTCTTTTACAAGGACGGCATATTTATTTTCCAGTACATCCAATGTGGAAAATAATTTAGAAACATTAATAGATTTCGTGCAGGATCCTTATTTTACTGAAAAAACGGTGGAAAAAGAAAAGGGCATTATTGGCCAAGAAATAACGATGTATGACGATAATCCAGATTGGCGTCTATATTTTGGTCTTATTCAAAACATGTATGTTCATCATCCAGTGAAAATTGATATTGCAGGTACGATTGAATCGATTACACCTATTACGAAGGATATGCTGTATGAATGCTATCATACTTTTTATCATCCAAGTAATATGCTGCTGTTTATTGTTGGGCCGGTTGATGCAAAAGAATATATGGAAAAAATAAAAGCCAACCAGCAGAAAAAAGATTATACAAAGCATAGTGACATTAAACGTAAATTTGCCGAAGAGCCAAAAGAAGTACATGAGAAAAAGCAAGTACTGAAAATGAATGTTCATGGTTCCAAATGTTTAGTCGGAATAAAAGCGATTGATGTTCATCAAACTGGAACAGAAATGCTAAAAAATGAATTATGCATAAATGTATTGTTGGATCTTTTATTCAGTAATAGTTCCGAAAATTATCAAACACTATTCTCGTCTGGTTTGATTGATGATACATTCTCATATGATTATACACAGGAAAATGGTTTTGGTTTCGCCATGATTGGCGGCGATACAAGTGAGCCAGATAAATTAGCTGATACCATTAAAGAAATGCTGACAACTGCTTTATCGGCTGACTTTAAAAAAGAGAGCTTAGAGCGAACAAAAAAGAAAAAAATCGGCGCCTTTTTGCGAGCGGTTAATTCACCAGAGTATATTGCTAATCAATTCACTAGATATTCTTTTAATGGAATGAACCTATTCGATGTCGTACCGACTATTGAAAAAATCAGCATAGAAGATATCAGTGCTGCTGCAAAACGACTTATAGAAGAAGATCGTTTAACTGTTTGTCAAGTAGTGCCTAAATGATTGATCGAAACAGACACAATAAGATACTTCTTGTTGTGTCTGTTTATTTATACATAATAGTATGCAAATGGAGGACTTCTTTTGGGGAAAAGTATATTAATAACAGGTGCAACGGGAGGCATTGGGCAGGCAATTGCTCGGCTGTTAGCAGAAAAGGGCTACTCCTTGTATTTACACTACCATCAAAATGAACAAGCAATGGAAAGGTTGCAAAAAGATCTGGAACCGTTTGGACAAGAATATATGCCAATAAAAGCAGATTTACGAAAAAAAGACGCATATAAAAAAATTACAGAGTCCGTTTTTTCTATTGACGGTATTATACATACAAGTGGAGTCGAATCATACGGACTTTTTACGGATCTTCCTGATCATGAGTTAGATGATTTATGGAATATTCATGTTTCGTCTGTGATGCGTGTAACGAGAGAGCTACTACCAAAAATGCTCAAAAAACAATCAGGAAATATTGTCGTTGTTTCATCCATATGGGGGCAAATTGGTGCGAGTATGGAGGTTGCTTATTCAACTGTAAAGGGTGCACAAATTTCGTTTGTGAAAGCATTAAGTAAAGAAGTGGCGTTAAATGGAATACGTGTAAATGCTATTGCTCCTGGAGCCGTGGATATCGGCATGCTCGAGCGTTTTGATGTAGAAGAAAAAGCTGGAATGATTGAAGAGATTCCAATGGGAAGGCTTGGCAGCCCATCTGAAATTGCTGAAAGCGTACAATTTTTATTATCTGATCATTCTTCTTATATAACGGGACAAGTTTTAGCTGTTAACGGCGGCTGGTCCGTATAAGGGCAAATTTACACAAGATAAATGACGATTATTTGTAACAATATCTCTATTTTTAGTAAGTGCATGCATATTTTTCTGTCCACACATGCAAAATAACAATGTAATAGCATTGTGTTCAAAAAGTGGATAATTAAAGCGAAAAAGTTTTGTTACAGAAGTCAGTCTTAATCGAGGACTAAAAGAAATAACTGCTTAATGAAAGTCCTTGAATGACGATGTAAGGAAGGTTTGCTAGCCTTATGGTTTCCGAACTTTGAACAGCTCTAATACACTTTAGGAGATGGAAAGGAGTAATTTGTATGTCTATTTTAGAATCTTGGGATCAATGGAAAGACTTTTTAGCAGATCGTTTGCATCATGCACAAAATGAAGGCATGAACGATCAAGTAATTGGCGATTTGGCTTTTCAAATTGGCGATTATTTATCCAATCAAGTAGAGCCAAAAAATGAGCAGGAAAGAATGCTTTCCGATCTTTGGTCTGTTGCATCAAAAGAAGAACAACATGCAATTGCTAATATGATGCTAAAGCTTGTACAAAATAACGGTACAAACTAAGTAGTGGATTATGGATAAAAAGAGGTGACGCAAATAAAGTAGCTTACAAACAATTCAGGGATAATCCCTATTCAAATATGTTTGTAAACACCACTTTATTATTGTGTCACCTTTTTTCATGTCTAAAAAATAGAAATTTGATCTATTTCACGTAAAAGGAAAGTGTGCAAAAAGAAGACACCCATGCAACCAAATTTGCATCATGGCGCTGAAAAGAAGCAAGTTTCTTAACTTATAAGCAGGGAGAAGTCAGCATACACGAAGACTCCTATGGGAATTGCGGGAAAGACGGGACCCCGCAGCGCAGCGAGGAGGCTCGGCGCTCGCCCGCAGGAAAGCGAAGTGTATGCTGAACTGCGGACCCCTATCGAGAGAGCCAAATCCTTTTTTTAGCGCAGCCTACAACATAATAAAAACGTATTATTTCTGCTTATCCATTGGTTTTCTCTTTCATCTTTTGCTACTTTCCTTTATTATAGATAAATAAGAATAAAAGCAGAATATGATATTTTTTGCAGGAGGATCTTTTGGAAAAGAAAGAGTGGTACTTAGAATATGAAATTCAAAAAAATCGTCCTGGTTTATTAGGCGATATTTCTTCTCTATTAGGAATGTTATCCATTAATATAATAACGATAAATGGGGTTGATGACGGCAGGCGAGGGTTATTAATGCTTGCTAATTCAGATGAACAAATTAAACGTTTAGAATCTATTCTTTATACAATGGACACAATAAAAATAATCAAACTTCGTGTTCCGAAATTAAGAGATCGTTTAGCGGTACGACATGGAAGGTATATACAAAGAGATGCGGATGACAAAAAAACATTTCGGTTTGTAAGAGATGAATTAGGACTATTAGTCGATTTTATGGCTGAATTATTTAAGCTAGACGGTCATAAATTAATTGGTATTCGAGGGATGCCAAGGGTTGGCAAAACAGAATCCATTGTTGCTGCAAGTGTTTGTGCCAATAAAAGGTGGCTGTTAGTCAGTTCGACCTTGCTAAAGCAAACAATTAGAAATTCGCTAATCCAAGGGGAGTATAGTGATAACAATCTTTTTATTATAGATGGAATTGTTTCATCCAAACAAATGAATGAAAAGCATTGGCAGTTGGTGCGTGAAATTATGCAGGTTCCAGCAGTTAAAGTTGTAGAGCACCCGGATGTATTTATTCAAAGTACGGATTATTCACTGGAAGATTTTGATTATATTATTGAGCTAAGGCATGAACCGGGTGAAGTGATTGAATATGACGTAAGAAAAAGAAATGCGCTCCTTATAGGAAATGAATTTGATGGTTTTGATTTTTAGTTAGTTGGAAGGTGTTATTTTTGAGTGAATTAGGCAATCGTTTAAAAGAAGCAAGAGTTGCAAAAGGATGGAGTATTGAAGAATTACAAGAGGTAACAAAGATTCAAACCCGGTATTTAGTCGGTATAGAAGAAGGGAATTATAGCATGATGCCTGGGCAGTTTTATGCACGTGCCTTTATAAAGCAGTATGCTGAAGCAGTTGATTTGTCTCCAGAAGAGCTGTTTGAAGAATTTAAAGAAGAAGTTCCTGCGACTATAAATGATGAAATACCAGAAAAGCTTTCAAGAGTAACGTCCAGAAAAACAGTTTCAGCAGGAAGTTCCAAAGTATTTGATATTCTCCCTACAGTATTAATCATTCTCTTAGTTATTGGTGTGTGTTTTTTAGTGTGGTATTTTTTCACAAAAGGAGACAACCCAGATACGGCTCCAAATAATAAAAAAAATAATGAGGCAATTTATCAAGAGTCGGATAAATTAAAAGAAAATGAGGACAAGAAAGATACGGCAGGCACGAATAAAGAGCAAACAAATGACGGGGAAGAAGAGAAAGCTTCTGAAGAAGAACAAACGCCTAAACAAGAGGTGTCTGTTGTTCAAACACAAGGGCGCAACACAGAGTATGAATTAAAAAATGCTGAAAAATTCGATTTGAAAATAGTATCCACAGGAGCAACATGGGTTAATATTCAAAATGGAAAAGGCTATTCCTTCTTTCAAGGGATTTTGAAAAAAGGTGAAACGGATTCCAAAATGGTTGACTTTTCAAAAGAAACAGAAGCAGTTATTACGATTGGAAATTCAGGTGAAACGGAAATATATATAAATGATGAAAAAGTGGAGTTTGCTGTGTCTCCTTCAACAACTGTACGCCAGGATATTACCATTCGTTATAATAAGGAGAATGAGTAGTCATTATTTCGATTGTTCAGTGTGTGGATAAGCGTGTTATAATCGTTGCTATTTCTCGCAGTTACTTAAACAGCGGAGAACGATGCGTTTATCCAGCAACTGTGGGTCGTTTCAATGACTATTTTTCGCTTTTTCTTTTTGCTTTAGGGTATAATACTAATGTTTTAAAATATATTTAGTGATGACCGGCTATGCGTTCATTAAATCGGAGGAAAGATAGATGAATTTACCAAATAAAATAACCATTTCACGCATTTTTTTGATTCCTGTTTTTTTAGTTATTATGCTTGTTGACTTTTCATGGGGGAATATGACGCTTTTAGGGGTAACCCTGCCTGTTGCCCACTTTATTGGAGGGATTATATTTATTATTGCTTCCACAACAGACTGGATTGACGGCTATTATGCGAGGAAATATAATTTAGTCACTAATTTAGGGAAGTTTTTAGACCCTCTTGCTGATAAATTATTAGTCTCTGCCGCATTAATTGTACTCGTGAACTTTCAATTAACTCCAGCTTGGATTACGATTGTCATTATCAGCAGAGAATTTGCAGTCACTGGTTTGCGCCTTGTATTAGCAGGAGGCGGAGAAGTAGTTGCCGCAAATATGCTTGGGAAAATAAAAACATGGGCGCAAATTGTCGCCATATCGGCATTATTATTACATAATATGATTTTTGAATTAGCTTCTATTCCATTTGCAGATATTGCTTTATGGATTGCACTACTATTTACTATTTGGTCTGGTTGGGATTATTTCGCAAAAAATAAGCAAGTTTTTATCACCTCTAAATAGTTTTGCTAGTGTTGGAAAAAAATCTTTTTGATAGTTATAAAATATACGCATGGGAGAACGGTGTTGAAAGGTACCGTTCTTCTTATTATATGTGTACTTACATAAATTAGGGGGTAAAAAGAAGTAGGCTTCTTTCTACTAGAAGGATGCTCGAATGTTTGGGAAAAAGGAAGGGGAAACAACATGAATGCTGAAATTATTGCCGTGGGTTCTGAACTATTATTAGGGCAAATAGCCAATACAAACGCTCAATTTATATCAAAACATTTAGCGGAATTAGGAGTAAATGTTTTTTATCATACTGCAGTTGGGGATAACACCCACCGTTTAGAAGAAGTAATACGAATAGCAGAAGGACGATCCGACCTGCTTATTTTTACAGGCGGACTTGGTCCAACAAAAGATGACTTAACAAAAGAAACGATCGCGAAACATTTAGGGAAAGATTTAGTCTTTGATCAAAAAGCACTTTTGTCAATTCAGCAATATTTTGACCGTACAAATCGACAAATGACAGAAAATAATAAAAAACAAGCCCTTGTATTAGATGGATGCAATGTTTTATCCAATGATCATGGCATGGCTCCCGGCATGTTTTTAACACAAAATGGACTGCATTATATGCTTCTTCCTGGTCCACCGAAAGAAATGCAGCCGATGTTTTTGAATGATGGATATACTGCATTGCAAGCAAAACTAACAAATAAAGAATTAATTCTTTCCCGTGTACTACGCTTTTTTGGAATTGGAGAATCTTTATTGGAAACAAAGATAGAAGATTTAATCGATGAGCAGACAAATCCAACCATCGCTCCTCTAGCTGGAGATGGAGAAGTGACCCTTCGAATTACGTGCAAACATCATTCGTTGGAAACAGCAGAGAATCTAATTAAAGAAACAGAAAATAAAATATTCGATCGAGTCGGTTCCTACTTTTATGGGTATGATGATACAACACTTGTTAAGGAGCTTACAAAAAAGCTTCAAGAAAAAAAGTTGACAATCGCTGCAGCAGAAAGTTTAACAGGTGGTATGTTTCAGCAAGATATTACCTCTATCACAGGAGCAGGGAATATTTTTCAAGGTGGCATTGTCTGTTATACAAATGAAGTGAAACAACATCTTCTCCATGTAAAAGAAAGTACAATCAAACAAGATGGCGTGGTAAGTGAAAAATGTGCTAAAGAGCTTGCTGAAAATGTATCAAAACTATTAAACTCTGATATTGGCATTAGTTTTACAGGTGTTGCCGGACCCCAGGAATTAGAAGGTCAGCCAGTTGGAACCGTTCATATCGGTATTGCAATCAAAGGAAAACCAACAGAAGTAGAAACACTGCTGCTTGCTGGCACTAGAGAAGGAAATAGGAAACGAACGGTGAATTATGGCCACTATTTGCTGTTAAAAGCTTTAGAATAGTAAAGGATAGCATTGTCAAAGCTTTCTATCTATCGAATAGTTAATCGGTATTTTTTCTAATTACAAGAGAGAAAACAACAAAAATAAAAAAACGAATGAATGTTCTACTTTTTACTCGACAAACAGAAGGAAAAAGAGTACTATTAATATATATTCTAGAACAACAAATGAATCTATTTCATTTTTAATAAAACGGTTCATTTTTATAGATAAAAGGAGGAGAAGTTTTTGAGCGATCGTCAAGCTGCGTTAGAAATGGCTTTAAAACAAATAGAAAAACAATTTGGTAAAGGTAGTATTATGAAGCTAGGAGAACAAACAGACCGGATAGTATCTACTGTTCCTAGTGGTTCATTAGCTTTGGACGCAGCACTCGGGGTAGGTGGATATCCTAGAGGCCGTATTATCGAAATATATGGTCCAGAAAGCTCTGGTAAAACAACTGTTGCTCTTCATGCTATTGCGGAAGTTCAAGCAGCTGGAGGACAGGCGGCTTTTATTGATGCTGAGCACGCATTAGACCCAGTATATGCACAAAAATTAGGTGTTAATATAGATGAATTATTGCTTTCCCAACCAGATACAGGGGAACAGGCACTTGAAATTGCTGAAGCATTAGTAAGAAGTGGTGCAGTCGATATTCTTGTAATTGACTCGGTTGCTGCACTTGTACCAAAAGCGGAAATCGAAGGAGAAATGGGAGATTCTCATGTGGGTCTACAAGCCCGTTTAATGTCCCAAGCCCTTCGTAAACTTTCTGGTTCTATTAATAAATCCAAAACGATTGCTGTATTTATTAACCAAATCCGTGAAAAAGTTGGTGTTATGTTTGGTAATCCTGAAACTACACCAGGTGGCCGCGCGTTAAAATTCTATTCTACTGTTCGTTTAGAAGTTCGTCGTGCTGAAACGTTAAAACAAGGAACAGATATGGTAGGGAATAAAACAAAAATCAAAGTTGTAAAAAATAAAGTTGCTCCGCCATTTAAAGTAGCAGAAGTAGATATTATGTACGGAGAAGGCATCTCTAAAGAAGGCGAAACTATCGACCTTGGTTCTGAATTAGATATCGTGCAAAAAAGTGGATCATGGTACTCTTATAATGATGAAAGATTAGGACAGGGCCGTGAAAATGCAAAACAATATTTAAAAGAAAATCCTGAAGTGCGCAACGAGATTTCACGAAAAATCCGTGATCACTATGGATTAGATACAGAAGTAACTTATAAAAAAGCTGAAAATGACGAGCAGGACTCACTAGAGCTGATTGAGTAAATTGCTAGCTGAAAGAGAGGAGAATATCCTCTCTTTTTGTTTGGGGATTATTTTCTAATAACGAAAAAATGGTTGGAATTTATCAGTTGAGAGTATACTATAATAGGCCATTTAATATGTTGGAAACGCTAATCTAAAAGATTTGTACATAAACAAAAAATGTTTACTGTTTCACATACAGGAAAATAGAGGCAAATGACCTAATTCAAGCTCTTGACAATGAAATGGCACAACTATACAATTATAATGTATATTTTACATTTTTATGAGTATGAAAACCCTGGAAACTATTTGCGGCTATGTAGAAATTTTTAAAGAATTCGTAAGCCAATACTTTTAAAATCGTAACAAACACAAGTTTATAGCAAGAGGAGGTGAAAATGATGGATCCAATAATAATCCTCATCTCCATTTTGCTTGGCCTAATCGTAATTGCCGTTGTTGGCTTTGTTGTATATTTTATTCGTAAATCCAATGCAAATGCCAAAATTGATAGTGCGACTATTACTGCTGAACAACTGGTTGAAAGTGCAAAACGTGAAGCAGAAGCATTGAAAAAAGAAGCTTTGTTGGAAGCAAAGGATGAGATTCACAAGCTTCGAAGTGAAGCAGAACTAGAAGTTCGTGATCGAAGAAATGAACTACAAAAACAAGAAAATCGTTTATTGCAAAAAGAAGAGAACCTTGATCGTAAAGGAGAAGCGTTAGATAAACGTGAAACAATTTTAGAAAAGAGGGACGATTCTCTTAATAAAAGACAACAGCATATGGAAGAGATGGAAAGCAAAGTGGACGAGATGGTTCGTAAACAGCAAACTGAACTAGAGCGCATTTCCGGCCTAACAAGAGAAGAGGCAAAATCCATCATTTTAGAGCGTACAGAGCAAGAAGTTGCTCATGATATTGCAGTAATGATTAAGGAAAGTGACACTAGAGCAAAAGAAGAAGCAGACAAAAAGGCAAAAGATATTTTGTCACTTGCTATCCAACGATGTGCGGCAGATCATGTAGCAGAAACGACTGTTTCTGTTGTAAACCTGCCAAATGATGAGATGAAAGGTCGAATCATTGGTAGAGAAGGCCGTAATATTCGTACCCTTGAAACATTAACAGGAATTGACTTGATTATTGATGATACACCAGAGGCGGTTATTTTATCTGGATTTGATCCAATAAGAAGAGAAACAGCAAGACTTGCATTAGATAAACTTGTTCAAGATGGAAGAATTCATCCTGCTAGAATTGAGGAAATGGTGGATAAAGCCCGTCGAGAAGTAGATGAACATATTCGAGAAATCGGAGAACAAACTACTTTCGAAGTAGGGGTGCATGCACTTCATCCGGATTTAATTAAAATTCTTGGACGTTTGAAATTCAGAACTAGTTATGGACAGAATGTTCTAAAGCATAGTATAGAAGTTGCTCAATTGTCCGGTATCCTAGCTGCAGAGTTGGGAGAAGATGAAACACTTGCACGCAGAGCTGGTTTGCTTCATGATATTGGAAAAGCCATTGATCATGAAGTAGAAGGAAGCCATGTGGAAATTGGTGTAGAGCTTGCTACTAAATACAAGGAACATCCTGTAGTTATTAATAGTATTGCTTCCCATCATGGTGATACGGAACCAACCTCTATCATTGCTGTTCTAGTGGCTGCAGCAGATGCATTATCCGCTGCAAGACCTGGCGCACGAAGAGAAACATTGGAAAACTATATTCGTCGTCTAGAGAAGTTAGAGGAAATTTCCGAATCTTATGATGGTGTAGAAAAATCGTTTGCCATCCAAGCAGGTCGTGAGATTCGCATAATGGTAAAACCAGATTTAGTGGATGATTTAGAGTCCCATCGATTAGCAAGAGATATTCGCAAAAAAATCGAAGAAGAGCTGGATTATCCAGGTCATATTAAAGTGACGGTTATCCGAGAAACAAGAGCTGTTGAATACGCAAAATAAAACGGTGCATTTGCACCGTTTTTATTTTGCAAAGGAAAGAATAGATGAAATCGTTGCAATAAGAATAAAATAACGTTTAGTAAGACGTGTTTCTAAAAATAGCAAGCAATAACTTGATAAGAATTTTCAGCTAGAAAGGCTAGCGGATAAAAAAGTAATCGGGTTGCCATTATTAGTTTACCCATATGTTAAACTAATAGTTATTCATGTTAGGAAAAGAAAGGATAAAGTTATGCATATTTTATTTATAGGTGATGTAGTAGGTTCAATGGGCAGGGATATGATTAAGGAATATGTTCCGAAGTTAAAAGATAAATACCGCCCGCAAGTTACGATTATTAATGGAGAGAATGCCGCTGGAGGAAAGGGCATTACAGAGAAAATTTATCGTGGATTTTTAGAAGTGGGAGCTCAAGCTGTAACATTAGGCAATCACACATGGGATAATCGAGAAATTTTTGAATTTATTGACGCTGCTAAATACTTAGTAAGACCTGCTAACTTTACGGAAAACAATCCAGGGAAGGGCATGGTTTTTGTAAAGATTAATGACATAGAAGTGGCTGTCATTAATTTGCAAGGAAGAACATTTATGAATCCTAGTGATGATCCATTTTTAATCGTGGATTATTTGCTGGAAGAGGCGAAAAAGAGAACGGATATAATATTCGTTGATTTTCACGGTGAAGCAACAAGTGAAAAACAGGCAATGGGTTGGTATTTAGACGGAAGAGTAACAGCAGTAATTGGCACCCATACACATGTCCAAACTGCAGATAACCGTATTCTGCCACAAGGAACGGCATTTATGGCAGATGTGGGTATGACAGGGCCATATGACGGCATATTAGGGATGGAACGCGAAGCAGTATTGCATCGTTTCTTAACAAATCTTCCAACAAGATTTGAACCCCCAAAATCAGGAAGAGCCCAATTAAGTGCATGCTTAATTGAAGTAGATAAAAAAACAGGAAAAGCAAAAAAAATCGATCGTATCCTCATTAATGACGATCATCCATTTTATTCATAAACAGTTTCCTTTAACCTGAAGGGACCATCCAACAAGTCGATTCTCCGACTTTTTGGATGGTCCCTTTCCTGTTGGAGAATGTTGGGTATTCAACAGATGTAGACTCCTACGGGCTTAGTAAGAGAGCGTAGTTAGTCGCTTCTTTTATAGTCGCTTAGTAATCATCGTCCCGAGTGCTAGTAATAAATATAGAGCACATAGATAAATAATAATGATTCCAGTTTCAATGCTTTTAATCCCTATTCCAAATAAAATTAACAAAACGGCAGATGTTCCAATCATGATAATATAGAAGGCTCCTATGAAGTATCTTTTTAGCAACACTAAACTTCTTTCATCGATTGCAGGAATGTTCCCTTTTTTCTTTTTTTTCCAATGTGAAAATAAAAAGGTGAAAATGGCCCCTAAAAAAATGCCTCCAATAATGGGATACACTAAACTCCAATCATAATCACCAGTGTTTTTACCGATTAACCAGATTCCTAATAATCCTCCTAAAAAAATACATAATAATAGAAACACAAAAATGAGCACCTGGTAGGTTTTCTTCATTTCTTTTCCTCCTTTTTTTCTAAATAAAACATTTCTTCCATTGGGATTTGAAAGTATTCTACTATCTTTAAAGCTAATTCTAAACTAGGATTATACTTATTTTTTTCAATCGCATTAATAGTTTGTCTAGTGATTTGCAAATCTTCTGCCATCTGTACCTGCGTAATGCCTTTTTTCTTACGGATTTCTTTAATGTGATTGATTACACCCATTAAGTTGCCTCCTATTTTATATGTAAAGATATCTTTACATATAGTATAGAGAGACGAAGTGAAAAAGTAAAGATATCTTTACTTTTTCAGAGGAGACACTCATACAAACAAAATTTGCACCATGGCCCATGAAAAGAAACAGCTTCCCATTTTTTATGTTCTAAGTTTGAAGCAGGGAGAAGTTAGAATACACGAAGACTCCCGCAGGAAAGCGAAGTGTCATTCTGACTGCGGGCTAATCAAGAGCGCCTCATTTCAGGATAGCCAATCAGTAAATAACATCCTAAACACATCTTTTTCAAATTTTTTATGTCCAAGCTGGAATATGTGATTTAAAAGCGGAATATAGTAACAATGGAATGATATATATTCCTGATATGTTCTCACGCTTTGTGAGTCATGCGGGGGGGTTAAACAAGGAGGAGCTAGAAATGGAGATATTAAAGGTTTCAGCAAAGTCTAGTCCCAATTCAGTAGCTGGTGCGCTTGCTGGTGTTCTACGAGAAAGAGGAGGAGCAGAAATCCAAGCAATTGGTGCAGGTGCATTAAATCAAGCGGTTAAAGCAGTAGCTATTGCAAGAGGATTTGTAGCACCTAGCGGCGTGGATTTAATTTGTATCCCGGCCTTCACCGATATTATTATTGACGGGGAAGAACGAACGGCCATTAAGCTCATTGTAGAGCCTAGATAAGAAGGGGAAAAATAAAAATGCTGTATGAATCATTTTACTATTTTACTAGTAACCTATATTCCTTTTCATGAATGATTTATTCTTTTTATAGTATCGCGATAAAAAGAATAAATGTTAACCATGTGAAAAATAAAGGAGGCGAACCTGAAAGCATCTGCTGTCAGGTTCTTTTTTTGAAATAAACGCTATATAATGAAAAAGATAGTTTAAAATAGGGGATGATTATTCTGGATTTTTTTGATGGACACTGTGATGTGTTATATAAAATGTTTATCGATCATCGGATTAATTTTTACGATAGTGAAAAATTGCAAGTAAACATAAAAGGTCTAGAAAAAAGTGGTGCAAAAATTCAATCCTTTGCCATTTACATTCCAGAATCGGTACATCCAGATATGCGATTTCAAGCAGCCTTAAAAATGGTTGATATATTTTATGAAAAAATTTTAAAGCCATATCCACAATTGAAACTTATACAATCCCAAAAGGATGTGGATTTATTAGGTGCAAATGAAATAGGAGCGATACTGACATTAGAAGGAAGTGAAGCAATCGGAAGTGACATCATTAAGTTAAAAACATTATTGCGATTTGGAGTGACCGCAGTAGGGCTCACTTGGAATTATGCCAATGCGGTAGCAGATGGTGCATTAGAGCCTCGAGGTGCCGGTTTATCCCTATTCGGCAAAGAAGTGGTGAAGCAATTAAATGATTATCATTGTTGGTGTGATGTTTCCCATTTATCAGAGCAAGGATTTTGGGACGTAATGGAACTTGCGAATTTTCCCTATGCTTCTCATTCAAATACGTATACCCTTTGTCCGCATCCACGGAACTTACGAGATGATCAGATCAAGGCGTTAATAGAGTTTGATCGTGTAATCGGGATTACATTTGTGCCGGAATTTTTAAATGGCACTACTTCTGCAAGTATCACGGATATACTTAGACATTTAGACTATATTTGTTCATTAGGTGGAGAAAACCATGTTGGCTTTGGCTCTGATTTTGACGGAACCACCCATTCTGTACATGGATTAGAGTCTATCTTCGCTTACCCTCGTCTTATAGAAGAGTTAACAAAATATTATAGTTCCAGTCAAGTAGAGAAGTTTTTATATAAAAATATGATAAAAAGATATAATAATAGATAACGATTACATATATAGAAATAATCCTTCTAAAGGTAGCTATTGTTTTCAATTGCACAAACGCTTATACTAATATAATGTAAAACTGTCTATCAACGCATATAAGTAGGTAGACAAGAGGATATTTTGAAAAGAATGCTTATGGATGACAAGGAAATCATCGATAAGAGAGGAGTAATAAACATGAATGAAAAGCAACGATTAGAAAGTAAACAAGTAGATACAGCTAATTCTTCGGACAAAAAATCCGTCAAGGATTACAGTAAGTATTTTGAAACAGTATACACCGCTCCTTCTTTAAAAGAAGCGAAAAAAAGAGGAAAAGAAGAAATTCGTTATGATAAAGATTTCTCTATTTCGGAACAGTTCCGCGGAATGGGCGAAGGACGTAAATTTTATATTCGCACATATGGCTGTCAAATGAATGAACATGATACAGAAGTAATGGCTGGAATTTTTCTGGCGCTTGGTTATGAACCAACAGACAGTGTAAACGATGCTAATGTTATTTTACTAAATACATGTGCAATCCGTGAGAACGCGGAAAACAAAGTATTTGGAGAATTAGGTCACCTGAAGCACTTGAAAACAGAAAGACCAGATCTGTTAATTGGTGTTTGCGGATGCATGTCCCAAGAAGAATCAGTTGTTAACAAAATTTTAAAAACGTATAACCAAGTAGATATGATTTTTGGAACACATAATATCCATCGTTTGCCGAATATTTTACAAGAAGCTTATATGTCAAAAGAAATGGTCATAGAAGTATGGTCTAAAGAAGGGGATGTTATTGAAAACCTTCCGAAAGTCCGCAATGGAAAAATTAAAGCATGGGTTAATATTATGTATGGCTGTGATAAATTCTGCACGTATTGTATCGTGCCATTTACAAGAGGTAAAGAACGAAGCAGACGACCTGAAGATATTATTCAAGAAGTGCGTCAACTGGCTGCACAAGGCTATAAAGAAATTACCTTGTTAGGACAAAATGTGAATGCGTATGGAAAAGACTTTACAGACATCAACTATCGTTTAGGCGATTTAATGGATGAAATGCGTAAAATTGATATTCCACGAGTTCGTTTTACAACAAGTCATCCTCGTGATTTTGATGACCATTTAATTGAAGTGCTAAGTAAAGGCGGTAATTTAGTCGAGCACATTCATTTGCCGGTTCAATCAGGTTCAACGGATGTGTTAAAAATCATGGCTCGTAAATATACTAGAGAACAATATTTAGAATTAGTTCGCAAAATGAAGGCGGCAATTCCTAATTTAACGTTAACAACAGATATAATTGTTGGCTATCCAAACGAAACAGACGAGCAGTTTGAAGAAACAATGTCTTTATATAAAGAAGTTGGGTTTGAAGCTGCGTACACATTTATTTATTCACCGCGTGAAGGAACTCCTGCTGCGAAGATGAAAGATAATGTGCCAATGGAAGTGAAAAAGGAGCGTTTGCAGCGATTAAATGCCCTTGTTAATGAAATGTCAGCAAAAGCGATGCAAGGATATCAAGGCCATGTTTTAGAAGTATTGGTTGAAGGAGAAAGTAAAAATAATCCAGATGTTCTTGCAGGATATACACGGAAAAATAAATTAGTAAACTTTGTTGGACCAAAATCGGCTGTTGGTAAATTAGTAAAAGTTAAAATTACTGCAGCAAAAACTTGGTCATTAAATGGAGAAATGATTGAGGTATTAGAAGCTGTTGAGGCAAACTAATGGCAAAATTCACACGAGAAGAAATTATTCGTCGTACTGAAAAACTTGCCAATATGATTCGAGAAACTGAAGAAGTAGATTTTTATAAAAAAGCAGAGCAGCAAATTAACCAAAATGTGAAGGTGAACGATAAAATTGCCCAAATAAAAAAACTGCAAAAACAAGCAGTTAATTTGCAGCATTATGGAAAATTTTCTGCGCTAAAAGAAACAGAAAAAGCAATCAACACACTTCAGCAGGAAATTGATGAATTGCCTATTGTGAACGAGTTTAAACAATCACAAGCAGAAGTAAATGAGCTGCTGCAAGTAGTGACGAAAACCATTTCTGATCAAGTTGTAAATAAGCTGACTGAAAAAGAACAAGAAAAACAATAAAAGAAGCTGAAATATTGTAGTGTCCTAAAAGCATGGAGGGTAAGTGGACAAGTATTCTGTTTGGAATTTTGTCTGCAAACGGCTTGCTTTTAGGACATTTTTATTTTTTTGTAAGAAGTGATGATTAAAAATTTCATCTCATTTATTATTTATTATTAAGGATTTGAACAGCCTGCAGAAAAGCTTTTCGATATTCCTTCTGTTCTTTCATTGCGGACTGTAAGGTGGAGAGCAAGGATTTATTTAACAGTTTTGTTTCTTTGTCTTTATTATCACCACTATTGATTGTATGAAGAAGGAAGGTATAGACAAGAAAAAGGGTAGAATAATTATCTACATATGTCAGACTGACAGCGCTGCCTCCATTTCCACCTTCCGCATGTGTATTAACAGATGGTCCACCTGACTCTAATATTGTATCAATTAACTCTTCTGGCACCCCTAAACTTCTTAACTTTTCGGCCGTTAACCCGCTAGTTTGTTCTTCTTTCATTTTTTCACTCCTCTCTATGTATATATATATACGAAAAAAGGCAATCAGACCCTCCATTGATTAAAAAATCAGCGGAGGGAAGATTGCCTGTTAAATAAATTTTTTATTTCTTTTTCAAGAAAGAGGGAAATTAAGCTTCATTCACCATTTCAGGACTGTTTTCGTTGTAAGAAACTGCAGTAGCATCTCCAGCTTTGTTAGCATTAACAAGGATTCCACCAACAAAGAAGTTTAATAAGTTTACACCTACAGCAGCACCACCAGCAGCACCGGATGCAGTAAATTGGTTAGCAAGGTTACCGTTCCCTTGAGTAGCGTTTGTAAAAGCACGTAGTTCAGTTGAGTTTCCTTCTACATCAGAATTAGAAGGTCTTCTTCCACAATGAGAATTGTTACCAGATAACATTTGACTTCACCTCCTTTCAAAATAAAGTGGCTTTTCAAATTAATTCTTTTATTTTTTAATAAAGTTGGAAAGATCTAATGAGAAAAGAGATTTACCATTCACATTTACTTGAATGTTCCCATCATCTGTTGATGCATCAATGACAGGCAGTTTTTCTCTTAACGCAGTTAATTTATCTTGATTGAGTAGGTCTTTAATGGAATCTGTGTTTATACTATTTGGAAGTACTTTATCTTTTATGGCGTTTATGCTACTGTTTGTTACATTGTTTGTTACGTTTTTTCCTAATTTTTTTACGAGTCCGCCCATTTCGCTTGACATCTTCGTAAGAAATTCTTGTGCTTGTTCTACTGCTTCTTCACCTGAAACTTCTTTTCCATTTACATTAAATTTAAAATCTAATTGGTCTTTTATATTAAAATTCTTTGCCAACTCCCTCACCCCCTTACCGTATAGTACAGTATATAGAAATGAGACCAAGCTGTATCCGCTAATGTATTGATACAAACGCATATTTTTTGAATTTCTTTTTTCTTTTCTGTTTTATAAGTTACCTTGAAAAGAGGGAATGCACTCTTAATGAGTCCGCAGCCGGAATACACTTCGCTTTC
>JBDNRM010000067.1:0-19413 GCA_047718615.1 Bacillus sp. (in: firmicutes)
CTTAGAGGGATAGCGGAGCACAATCCATTTCGGAGAGGCTCCCGTCTACTCGACCTGCAGTAAAACGAGGAATCTCGCCGCTCGCCACATGAAAATCGAAGTGTATTCCACCTGCGCGTAGCCACTTTTAGGGGAGCTTAAAAAAATCGAAAACAAAATGAAGAAAAAATGCATCTATCTTATCCGCTTCAAGATAAAGAAGATTTCTTATCAAACACTTCATCCTACTCATTTTAAACATTATAGTATATAATTTAAACGAAAGAAAAAATATAGTATCTAGTACTAAGAGTAGATGTTATACTAAATAATAGATAACAAAGCGTAAAAAAATAATCTTAAAGAGAGATAAAGGAGATTTATTTTATGTATAATTTTACTGCAAACTTTGCCAAAGTAGTTTTAAAAATATTTGGACGTACAAAGGTTATTAATAAAGAAAAACTTCCAGAGGGACAAAGTTATATTGTCGCATGCTCCCATATTGGCTGGGTCGATGTTGTTGCACTCGGTTCATCCCTTTTGCCAAAACAAATCTATTTTATGGCGAAAAAAGAACTATTTGAAAAACCAAAATCAGCAAAATTCTTTACAAGCATTAATGCATTTCCCGTTGATCGAGAGAATCCTGGACCAAGCAGTATTAAAACACCAGTTAAACTGTTAAAAGATAATAAAATAGTTGGGATTTTTCCAAGTGGAACAAGAACTTCTGAAGATGCACCGTTAAAAAGAGGTGCGGCAACGATTGCTAATTTGGCGAAAGTACCTATTGTGCCTGCAGCATTCAGCGGTCCGACTGATTTAAAAGGATTATTGAGCGGGAAAAAAATTAAAGTTATGTTTGGTGATCCAATCCAATTACAACAAGCGGACGGTTCGAAAAAAGATGTTGCCCAGCTAACAACAGAACTTAGTGAAGTAATGGCAGAGCTTCAAAAAAAGTTAGAGCAATAGTGAGGGAAAAACATGATTAATTTGCCTAAAATCAAAGAAATTTTAAATAGATATCCATTGCCTTTAGTAGATGAAATATTGGAATTAAAAGAGGGGATCATGGCAGTCGGGATTAAACAAATCAGCAAGGAAGATACATTTGCATTTGGTCAAAATCCAAAAAGTCCGCTTATGCCAGGAGTACTTATTATTGAAGCAATCGCACAAGTATCAGCAGTAGCTATTCACAGCGATGATAAGCATGATAATAAACAAGCGCTTTTAGCAAGAATAAACGGCACCAGAATTCGTAAACAAGTACTTCCAGGGGATGAACTTTGTATGGAGGTCTTTGTAACGAAAGTGAAAAATACCATTGCAAAAGCAAAAGGAAGAGCAACGGTTAGAGGAGAATTAATTTGCGAAACAGAATTGCTGTTTGCCTTTAGATAACAACCTGTTGCCTTTATTATTTTCTCAAAAAAGCATTAAATCCAACAAGGAAAAATGGATTAATGCTTTTTTATTTAGAAAATTTTACGTATCCAAATATAAAAACACAAAATCTTAAAAATTTTACGCATCCAAAATAGAATATACATATTAAAAATTGTCTCTAACTACTATATTTTAGTAATAGGAGGATTTTTTATGTTAAAAAACAATAATAGCTGAACACATACAACATGAAATTGTAAGTATCACATCGTTTTCGCTCTAAAGTATAGAAGACAAGTTATCTATTGAAGATAAAACAGAACAATTAAGCTTTATAGAATACATTGGTTTATTTACAGGTAAGGAGGTCAAGAAAAAGAATGGAAGAAAATATCATTTATAATAATAAACGAAAAAAACAAAAATTGGCAGGTATGAGTCCGGTTCAATACCGTATTCATACCTGCCAATTAGCTGCTTAATATAAAGTTCTAACTTTTAGAGTCACCAGATTCTCACGTGTCGTTTTGATTTCGTCAAATAATTTTAATCAGGCTTTATTTCAAAGTTACAACTTCGTTTAATTTAATATACAATTAATATTCTTCCATCCGAGGGCAATTGCTTCTAAATGATCATTACCGAATTTAATATGTTTTTTCTCAATAGGTTTACCACCCAATTTTTCATAAAATGTGATAGATGGATTATCAGTTAGAACCCAAACCTTAAGAGATTTAATGTCTTTATTATAGAGTTCAATAATAATATTTTTAAATAAATTGTATCCAATTTTATTACCATGGTATTGATTTAATAAATATATTGCATGCAGTTCCCCTTGAAACTCATTTTCAAATGAACGGTTTATACCTCCAGATGCAAAACCTATTACGCAACCTTTTTCATTTTCTGCTACATAAACAATGACTTCATTTTCAGGATCACCTAGAGACTTTTCCCAAAGTTCAGCCCTTTTATCTACCGTAAGTTTGGATAATATTTTATCAGAAATAATCCCTTTATATGTTTGTTTCCAACTTTCAACATGAACCTTCGCTATGGAATAGGCATCTTCTTTTATTGCTTTTCTAATAACCATAATTAACACCCTGCCTTAACTTAATATCTGTTTTATGAGAGGTTCCTACCGGATTTTTAGTGTATAAATTGATTGGAGTAGCATGTCCTTCACTAAGGCTTAGACTAAGATCTATATGCACAGTCATTAAGCCCTTCCATACTTAAAGCAGGTATTTCTTCCATTAAATCATTAATTTGAATACGGTGTATTATATGCGCAATTTCTAGTTGGATTTTGAACTAAGAGAGAAGTTAGCTTTACGACTGTAGAGTTTTGGTTCTTCCTTTTATGAGAGTTCATAATCACCTCCTAATATTTGGGTGTTGATACCTTTGATTATTCCATGAAATTACAAAACAGTCAAAGTTTTAAACCGATTTTATCGAAAAGGAGTGTACTGACCTATTTAAAACTCTGATACTGTCTAGATAATAATCTCTTTATCTTTTAAAATTCCAATCCACAGATGATGTTTTACAATAAATTTTCTGTTAGCTAATTAAGGTGATAGCAAACTAGAAACACTAGCTTGCGTGTTCATAGAAACAAAGGCTGAAGTGGAATCGATTGATTAACAGCCACGAACTAAAGCAATATCTAAAGGAAAATAAGGATGAACTACGTCAGCACATTAATACAAGAAAATAGAAAATCCCAGCCACAAGCTGCCTTAAGAGTGGAAATATCAAAAGAGAATGGCAAGATGCGCAAATTGGGAATACAACAATAGTGGATAGAATAGTTCGACAAGCCATTCATCAAGTACATTGTCCGAAGCAATCTAGTGAATTCAGCGATGGCTTTAGACCGAAAAGAAATGGTGAAATGGCTATAATAAAAAGCATGGAATTTCTTGATGATGGACATAATTGGGTAAAAGAGCATATGTAGTTAATATAGACATAGGGAATTGAGGACCATACATATTCAGCATGTTCATTCTTATCTACCTATTCTTTTGGGAGAAAATAATGTATTTTCTTATCCCTCTACTTATTTTTCTATTTATCGTGCCGTTTTTTGGATTTATTTCGGACTTATCCTAATACATCTAAGCAGGCTATCATATAATAAATAAAACAAATAGGGGAATGAATAAAATTTTACGCATCCAAAAATATTAACAAAAAAACTTCTAAACAAGTAATTAAAAACATATACCTGTATTAGAAAGGAGACGACCTATGCAACCATCCAAATTACGCTACTATTTCCAATACATTAATACTACTATTTTAGGAGTCATCCTTGTTTTTTTACTAACAGCTGGTATTACTACCTCGTTTTTCTCTATGAAGCTTTCTTCCGAGCATGTTAGTGATTTTCTGAAAGATGTAGATTCTACGAATATATATTATCAATTATTTCGTGGGGAAAATCACTTTTATCCGAAGTCAGAAAATGGTGAGTTATCGATTTCTAAGCTATTATTTCAAGTAGCTACAAATATAAGATTAGATGATACAAGAACTTTATTAGGAAGGGAACTGCCATTATTAACGTTTTATCATACGGGTATTCTAGTGGCAGAAGAGGGGACGACCATTGCAAACCTTCCATTTGAGTCGACTCCATCTGAGGATATATTAGAAAATCCTAAAAAAGCTGATGAAAGCAAAATTTCGAAAGAGGATAAAAAAGATACAAAGGGTGCTGGGGAAAATAAGAGTCCTAAAACAAAAAATGTATTAATCTATCAAACCCATAATTTAGAATCCTATTTGCCACTTTTGAAAAATGCATCAAATGCAAATGATGCCATCAGTTCGGATACTCGTGTAAATGTAGTTGCATTAGGCAGTAAATTAACAACGTTATTGCAAAACAATGGAATTGGCGTACAGCATGATACGACAAATACGAATCAGAAACTTTTACAACGAAAATGGAGTTATTATTCATCCTATAATGTTTCGAAAGAGGTTGTACAAGCAGCAGTTGCCAAAAATAGTGATTTAAAATATTTGATTGATATTCATCGTGATTCTGCACGTAAAGCAAGCACCACTGCAACAATTAACGGAAAATCCTATGCAAAGCTTGTATTTGTAATAGGTACAGGTAATAGCAATTTCGAAAAAAACGCAGAGTTTTCGAAAAAACTGCATCAAGCACTTGATAAAAAATATCCAGGAATAAGTAAAGGTGTATTCACAAAGAGCAAAGAAAGCGGCAACGGTGTATATAATCAAAACTTCTCTGATAAAGCAATCCTTTTAGAGGTAGGCGGAGTCGATAATAATCAAGCAGAATTAAACCGAACTATCGAAGCATTTTCTGACGTATTTTCAGATATTTATTGGCAAGAAAATAATGCAAGCAAAGAGTAGAAAAATTCAAGATTAAAGTGACCATATAATGCAAATAACATTTAAATCATGAATGATAAAAATAGGCCGTTTGATTATGTACGTTTTATGTAGAAGCGGGGAGCAGTCAGAATACACGAAGACTCCTATGGGATTAGCGAGAAAGAAGAGAACCCACAGGAGCAAAGCTCCGAGGAAGGAGGCTCTGCGCACGCCCCATCCATGGAAAGCAAAGTCTATTCTGACTGCGAACTTATGGAGAGAGTAGGCAATCCTATTTTCAGAATAGCTCTATTCAAGTAAATAGACATAAAAACCTTTTTATAATTTTTACTAGAGTAACAAATGGGATGACCCACTATATCAAACCTTATAAGAACAGAGCGACTTTTTTCAGATCATAAATTTTCGACTATTTCTATTTATCTTCATGTATCTCAATATATTGCTTATAACGTCTTAAGGCAGCCTCACTCGTTAGTGAAAATCGCTCCATTAGTGTGTCATCAGAAATGCCTTTTTGAACAGCTTCTAAAATGGCAGTGTTCCTTAATGTCACTGCTGAAATTTTCCTTAAATTCGCTTTTTTTACTTCATCTTTGATCATCTCTTGTATAGCACGAACGGATAACCTTTTTGGTCGCTGACGATCATACTCATACTGGAAAGACAATGAAATATTATTAAATGCAACAAATAAGGAATCTTTTGAATGATATCTTGGTCGGAACAGAGGTGGAATAGAATAAAAATAGCTCCGTAAAAATTCGGATATGTTATCATTCAAAGAAAATGTCCTCGTATATTCTTCCGTTTTTAAAACAAATTCATTTTGAGCAAAGTTTATTTTGTCCATCGATAATGAGTGAATATCAGTCGGTGTAAGCCCATATGTCCGAATCATTAACACAATCGCACAATTTCTGTCTAATAAATAATTTCTAGCAGACTTTTTTTGCTCCTCGCTATCCTTCGTTTTCATTACAGCAAGCAATTTATTATATTCATCTTTAGTTATGAAATCAGCCTCTGTTAGTGCTCGCATTGGCTGTGTATCAGACAACTTATGAATTTCTTCTGCAGCAATGCATTGGTGAAATTTCATCAGTCTGCTGAGAACAGACGCTAAACGGCGAATCGTTGCCTGCGATAAATTTTTTTCATGCAAATAGTAAAAATAGGCACGTATATCATCCGCACGCAATGCTTTAAATAAATCGAATGATGTATCTTTTTTATGTAAATTCATCCAGTGAAAAAAATTTTTTAAATCTGATTCATATTGCTTTAAAGTAAGTTTGGAGCGTCCAGCAAGCTGTAAATCTTCCATAAAAGCAAGGGCATATTCAGGTAATAACAGAATCATGTACGGCACCTCCTTTAAATAGTTGTCGATAGAATGCAAAAGAAAAATGAAAATTTTCAGGTGAATTAAAAAACGTTTCTTAGTTTGGAAACCGATCTTTTTTAGGCAAAATGAGGAATTTTTAGTTACCTCTTTCTTATTTTAACATAGGTTATTATGTGAGGGAGAAGGGAGATTTTTAGATTGATCAGAGCAAAAGTTGGTGAATCCACCTACATTTTTAATAGTCCGCTTGAAACATATTTTCAGCCAATAAAAAATAATATTATTGGGCATGATTTTACTTTTTCCACCACTGATGGAGTACAGTCGCTTTTATATGCAGATTGGACTGCCAGTGGTCGTTTATATAAAAAGATTGAAGACAAAATAGCCTTAGAGCTAGGACCATATGTTGCAAATACACATACAGAATCGAATGTAACTGGCACCTATATGACAAAAGCGTATCATGAAGCAAAACAAACGATAAAAAAACATGTACATGCAAAGGATGAAGATGCTATTTTTTTTGCAGGATTTGGCATGACAGCCGTTGTGAATAAGCTGCAGCGAATGCTTGGGTTGAAAAATAGATGTAATATAGCGATGCCAGAAGAACAAAGACCCATCGTTTTTGTTACACATATGGAGCATCATTCCAATTATTTATCATGGGTCGAAACCATTGCAGATGTGGAGGTTATTCGTCCTACATCAACTGGAGATGTAGATGTTCTCCATTTAATAGAGCTGCTGGAGAAAAATAAACATCGCCGCAAAAAAATCGGTGCATTCACCGCCTGTTCCAATGTAACAGGGAGAAGAACCGATTATTATCGTTTAGCTGCCATTATGCATCAATATGATGGCGTTTGTTTTGTTGATTTCTCCGCTTCCGCACCTTACGCAGATATAAATATGCATCCTAACAATCCGCTGGAGCAGCTGGATGCTATTTATTTTTCGCCCCATAAATTTTTAGGAGGACCAGGAACAAGCGGGGTGCTTATCGTTAATAAACAATTAGTAACAGCAAAAACGCCTGATTTACCAGGCGGTGGTACAGTTGATTTTACGAATCAATGGGGAGATATTGTATATAAAAAAGATTTAGAAGAAAGAGAAGATGGGGGAACACCTGGATTTTTGCAGGCAATAAGAACAGCACTTTCTATTAAACTAAAAGAAAAAATGAAGATAGAAAAAATAGAGCAAAGGGAAAAGGAGCTTGTTCATATAGCGTTAACAGAGCTTGAGAAAATAGAAGGAATCACTATATTAGATGGCAATAATCACGATCGACATGGAATTATTTCTTTTACATGTAAAGAGTTGCATTATGATTTAATGGTAAGGATGTTAAATGACCGTTTTGGCATTCAAGTTCGAGGCGGATGCTCTTGTGCTGGTCCTTATGGACATTATTTACTTCATTTAGATAAACAACAATCCAAACAAATCAGCGAAGAAGTAAAAAAAGGCATTTTTATTCATAAGCCTGGCTGGATTCGACTATCTTTACATCCAACGATGACGAACGAAGAAATCTATAAAATAATTGCATCCATACAAAAAATTATGCTGTATAAAGAAGAATGGAAGAAAAATTATGTACTAGATGAAGCGCGCAACGAATTTAATGTTAGAAGAAAACAAAGTGTATCGATTGATACTCTTTTTGACATATGCTGAATATAGATGCACTAAAGCAGAATGAACCATAAACCTTAATAGTCCACTTGTCACGTTGTTAAGTGAAGAGAGCTGTTAAGGTTTCGTTAGGGAGGAGGAAGTATCAAAAAAATTTTAAAAAAGGGGACAAATAAAATGGGAAAATCGAAAAATAGGTTTAACAAACAACTAAAAAAAATAGACGTTTCCTTAATCCGACAGTTTGATGAAGAAGTTTCCTCTATAAAAGACATGATCAAACTGACATTAGGAGAACCAGACTTTCATACTCCAGATCATGTAAAAGCAGCAGGCATTGAAGCGATTGTACAAAATTTCACACACTATACGGGAATGTCAGGATTAATAGAAGTGAGAGAAGCAGTCAGTCAATTTTTTGTGAAAAAATACGGTATTACATATAAACCAGAATCTGAGATCATTGTAACAATTGGCGCTACCGAAGCCATTTCGGCATCTCTTTTAGCTATTTTGGAAGAGGGAGATAAAGTATTGCTGCCAGCACCTGTCTATCCAGGATACGAACCGCTTATTACACTAGCAAAAGCGGAGACGATTTACTTAGATACATCCAAAGATAATTTTTTAGTAACCCCTCAAATGATTGATGAAGCAATGAGGGAATATGGAGAAGAAATCAAAGCAATTATCCTCAACTATCCTAATAATCCTACAGGTGCAACGTATACAAGGGAAGAAATCAAAGCGATTGCAGATACTGTGGGAAAATACCCTGTTTTTGTTATAAGTGATGAAATATATAGTGAATTGACGTATGATGGCACACATGCTTCTATTGCAAAATATTTACCAGAACAGACTATTGTTATCAATGGTTTATCAAAGTCACATGCGATGACGGGCTGGCGTTTAGGGTTTATATTGGCAAATGAAAAAATAACAAAAGAAATTGTAAAGGTTCATCAATATTTAGTAACCGCCGCATCCACAATCTCTCAAAAAGCAGCGATTCGTGCATTAGTCGAGGGAATGAATGACCCAGATGAAATGAGATTAGAATATAAAAAAAGAAGAGATTTTGTTTATGAAAAAATGACAAAACGAGGATTTCACATTGCAAGACCTAATGGAGCTTTTTATATTTTTGGGAAAATTCCATCTGGATACATCCAAGATTCCATGCAATTTTGTGTGGATTTAGCGAAAAAAGAAAAACTTGCCATTATTCCAGGTATTGCTTTTGGTATAGAGGGCGAGGGATATGTTCGAATTAGCTATGCAGCGAGTATGGAAATACTTCAGGAAGCAATGAAACGATTAGGAAGCTATATGGAAAAGTGTAAATAGTTCATTCTAATACTATTAGCAGTCTTTCTTGCATTTATTGGTGCTCAGCACTTAAGAACAGAGAAGTGTCCATTTTTTCCTGTGGAAGCTGGAGGAAGAACAAATCTCCCTCCCGATTTATTGTTTCGCCATTTGTTTTTTTGGTCTAGGGATGTGCCAGCCATATAAAAGGGAAAGCATTCTTAAGGATACAATAATGACGAATAATATGTAGAGCTCTAACTCGGAGCCAGCTAAGTTATTGCATATAATAATACCCGTTAAAATGGTCCAAAATGCATATAATTCATATTTGAAGACCATAGGCTGCCTCTTGGATAGAGCATCTCTAATAATTCCTCCACCAACTCCTGTTAATAATGCAGAAGTAATGATGGCGCTTGAAGGAAGCTCAAGCGCTTTTGCAAACAAGGAGCCTTGAATAGCAAATGCAGCTAGACCAATTGCATCTAATAAACCAAATGATAGCTCCCAATGCTTCCACTTTGTAAATTTATGAATGGGAAGAATATAAATGAACGAAATAAGTAAAAAAGTAATAAAAAATAACTTTCCTTGACTCCAAAGCGTTGTTCCAGGAGCGCCAACAAGCAAATTACGCAATGCGCCTCCACCAAATGCTGTAATAAAGCCTAAAGCATAATAGCCAATTAAATCATAATCTTCTTCCGATGCAATAATTGCTCCACTTAAAGCAAAAGCAATCGTTCCAATAATGTTAAAAATCTCCCAAGACATAATTGCAGTTCACACCTACATTCATTAAATTAAATGGTAACTTCTATTGATACATATGCCAATCATTTTGAAGACAATATTTTTTTCATATCAGAAATGTATTGTATCATCTTTTACTAGAATGTTGTAAAAAATATTTTATAAGTGGTTGTTCAAAAAGTCTGGTCTAGCTCAATCAACAGAATGTACTAGCTCTGAAATTTTAATCGGTCAGAACAATGGTATTTTAGGGGATGAGTAAAGAGAGTTATCGTTTTCTTCTTCACATACATTTTCTTGGAAGAATATACATATTTCAAAAACCGTTTTGTTTTCAAAAAATTTGAATAAGTAGTATTATTACAACTTTTTCTGAAGTTATTGCGAATCGAACATTTATCGTTATACTTGTATTATTCCTAAAAAAAATGAATATCCTTGTATAATATCAGTGTATATGGTCTGATAGTTTCTACCCGGCAGCCTTAAAATGCAGGACTACAAGGAAGTATGCAAAAATGATTTGAAAAACCTGCGGTCGATTCATAATCAAAAAATTTATTGTTGAATGTACCAGAAGTTATTTCATATACGCTCTTATTTTTCCATGCTTTCTAGCCGTCTGCTGAAAGTACGAAAAATAAGAGCTTTTTTTGTTTTTTATGGAAATAATGAATTAGAGGAGGTATGAAGATTGTATATTCTTATAAATGCAATTGGATTATTAGTTGTGCTAGGTCTTGTTTATTTATGTTCACCAAATAAACGAAATGTTAAATGGAAATTTATTTTCGCGCTTTTAGGAATTGAATTTTTGATAACTTGGCTCATGTTATCAACGAAAATAGGAACATGGATCATTAATCAAATCGCGGGCTTTTTTACATGGTTGATTGCTTGTGCAAATAGTGGGATTTCTTTTGTTTTTCCTTCTGCATTAGCAAATGAACAGGTTGATTTCTTTTTTAGTGCGTTGATGCCAATTATTTTTATTGTGACGTTTTTTGATATTTTAATGTATTTTGGCATTTTAACATGGATTATCGACAAAGTAGGTTGGTTAATTTCTAAGGTTTCTGGTTTGCCAAAGTTAGAAAGTTTCTTTTCCATCCAGATGATGTTTTTAGGAAACACTGAAGCGCTCGCTGTTATTCGCCAACAGCTAACGGTTTTACAAGCGAATCGACTGTTAACATTTGGCATTATGAGCATGAGCAGCATTAGTGGATCAATTATTGGTGCCTATTTATCAATGGTTCCGGCAACATATGTTTTTGCGGCCATTCCATTAAACTGCTTAAATGCTTTATTGATTGCCAATATGTTAAATCCAATTGAGGTTAGTAAAGAAGAAGACATTGTGTATATACCGAATAAAAAAGAGCGCAAAGATTTCTTCTCCACTATTTCAAACAGCATGATTGTTGGAATGAAAATGGTCATAGTTATTGCAGCAATGGTAATCGGCTATGTGGCCTTAACTGCAGGTTTAAACGGTATTTTAGGGTTTTTTATAGAAGGATTAACGATTCAGAAGATTTTCTCTTATCTATTTAGTCCATTCGCATTCTTACTTGGCTTACCTGGAAAAGATGCGATGTATGTTGCTCAATTAATGGGAATAAAGCTTGCTACGAATGAGTTTGTTGCGATGCTAGATTTAAAAAATATGATTCCAAGCCTTGCACCGCATACAGTAGCAGTTGCTGTAACCTTTTTAACTTCATTCGCCAACTTTAGCACAGTCGGCATGATTTATGGAACAATCACTTCTGTTGTAGATGAAGAAAAAGCGAACTTAATTGGTAAAAATGTCTGGAAGCTGCTTATTAGCGGGATGGCAGTTTCCTTATTAAGTGCAATGGTTGTTGGATTATTTATTTGGTGAAAATACAAGAAGCAGGGAGAAGACAATTCTCTGTTTCTTATCTAATTATCACAATTATTTTTAACGATTTAAGTGTTCATTTGTTTATGTTATAATCAAGAGGATTATAAATAGATGCAAACCACAAGGGGAGCGAAAGCTGAGAAAGATCTTCTAAGATCTGACCCTTTGAACCTGTTAGTTAATACTAGCGTAGGGATGTGGAAAGAACCGCACTGTTTTTTATGCGTTTTTTTGTTACAAAGACAATCCCCCTTGCGGAATGCAGACTTAATAGGGGGATTTTTTGTATGCGTAATGGAAAGTTAGTTGTATTAATTGAAGTAGCCATGTTTGCTGCATTTGCATTGATTCTGGATTTATTGCCGTCCATAAAGATTGGCCAAATGTCTATTTCTTTTGCTATGGTTCCTGTCTTTATTATCGCCTTTCGTTGGGGTGTAAAAGCAAGTGCTTTAGCAGGTTTTTTATGGGGATTGCTGCAAATCGTTGTTGGAGACCTTCAAGCGTTGGCAATTTGGCAAGTCTTATTGGAATATTTTTTAGCATTTGCTTGTATTGGTGCAGCAGGATTATTTTTTACGCCGATTCAGCACCATCTTAAAGAGGGAAACAAAATAAAAGCAGTTTTATTTATTATAGTAGCTACTTTTATCGGTTCATTGGCTCGTTATTTCTGGCATTTTATTGCGGGCGCAACAATCTGGGCATCATATGCTCCAGATGATATGTCACCGATTAAATATTCGCTTCTATTTAATGGAGTTCCTTTTTTAGGTGCTTTTATCCTTTGTTCCATTATTTTAGCCATATTATTAATTATCGCTCCAAGAATAGTATTGGAACGACCGGCTTCAGCACAGCATAATAGCAAAATGTAAGGGATGCAAGAGATGATTTTATCATCTCTTTTTTTTGCCGTTATCTTTAATAAAGCTGATAAAATAGACAGGAATTGAACTGAAAATAAAAACAATCGACTTAATTTGTAAAATATTGAATATTTAGTATAATGAAAAAATACTATTTTTTGTTGTTGTTTCATTACATAGAAAAAGAAGCCATCTAGATTTAGATAAAAGGGAAGGAGCTAACTGAATGAACCTAGGGGGAAAAATAAAAGAAATACGTAAACAAAAACGTTTAACCATTGCAGATGTTGCCGTCCAAACAGGACTGTCCAATGGTTATATTAGCAATGTGGAACGAAATTTAAACAGTCCTACAATTGAAAGTTTGCGAAAAATTGTGGAAGCTCTGTCCATCACTCTTGTAGAGCTATTTCAGGATCAACAGAAAAATTCTAGAATTGTGAGAAAAAATGAGCGAATTACAATGATGAAAGCAAATGATCAATCCATTTTTTATGAGCTATTATCACCAGCAGGAAAAAAAGAAATGGGGGCAGTACTTGTAACATTAAAGCCTGGTGCAGCTTCTGGAACGGAGGCGCATTCCCATAGAGGAGAAGAATTTGGTTTTGTGATTAAAGGAAGCCTGCTTTATCAAATTGGCAATGAAACGTATGAATTAGCAGAAGGAGACAGTATCTACTACGATGCAAGCATTCCTCATTTTTATAAAAATATTGGGACGTCAGATTGCATAAGCATTTGGGTCGTAACACCGCCAACATTCTCATAAACAACTCTCAAGAAGACTCGTTCCTTAGCTTCGCCTCTGAACATGGAAGATACAGAACATTTCCTTTTTCCAAACAATAGAAAGGATGAGAAAGATGAACATGGATGATGATTTTATTAACCGATTCCCATTAATAAAGAAATTAAAAGAGTACGAGGAAGTTTTTTGGATAAATAACAATGCAAACAAAGCATCCCCGCCTCCTGCTAGTACTCAAGTAGATATAATGGAAGCCATTAAAAGATTAGAACGATTTGCTCCTGTTATCAGCGCCCTGTTTCCTGAAACTCAGCAAACGAATGGTCTTATTGAATCTCCACTTAGAGAAATTGGAAAAATGAAAGATTATATAGAGCAAAAAGAAAACACTGTATTTCATGGAAATTGGTATTTAAAATGCGACCATATTTTGCCTATTTCAGGATCGGTAAAAGCGAGAGGCGGGATTTATGAAGTCTTGAAATTTGCTGAAAGGATTGCAGAAAAATCTGGAAAATTACAAATGGAACAAAGTTATATTCAACTACTATCCCCTAAAATACAATCTCTATATCAAAAGTATACAATCGTTGTCGGATCGACTGGAAATTTAGGTTTAAGTATTGGCATGATCAGCAGAAAATTAGGATTCCAAGTGGTCGTACATATGTCAAAAGATGCGAAACAGTGGAAAAAAAATAAATTACGAGAAATTGGCGCAAAAGTAGTAGAACATGAAGAGGATTATAGTGTTGCGGTGGAACAAGGGAGAATAGAAACCGAAAACAATCCGTGGAGTTATTTTATAGATGATGAAAATTCTGCGCATTTATTTGAAGGATATGCTGTTGGAGCTTATCGTTTAAAACAACAGTTGGAGGAAAAGAAGATAATAGTAGATGAACAGCATCCATTATTTGTTTATTTGCCATGTGGAGTGGGAGGCGCCCCTGGTGGAATTACATATGGTTTGAATATGCTTTTCGGTGATCATGTACATTGTTTTTTTGCAGAACCAACCCATTCTCCCGCTATGCTTACCCGTTTATATACAGGTATAGATGATATTGCTGTACAGGATTTAGCTATTGATAATCAGACAGAAGCAGACGGTTTAGCGGTTGGCAAAGCATCCCGTTTTGTAGTAGAGCAGGTCGGTAGCTTAATCAGTGGCTGTTATACTGTTTCCGATCAAAAGCTGTTTCCTTTATTATATAAATTAATGGAAACAGAGCAGCAATACTTGGAGCCTTCCGCTCTAACTGCTCTTTATGGTCCAGTTGCATTCCAGCGTAAAATAGAAAAAACGTATATTAAAAACAAGGGACTTCAAAATAAACAGAAAACATCTACACATGTGTTTTGGGGAACTGGCGGCGCCCTTGTCCCTCAAGAAATTCAAGAAGAACATATTCAGCGAGGAAAATCGCTTTTGTAATAAAAGGAAGGGGAACCAGCAAGTCTAATGCTTGGTTCTTTTTTCATGTTGCAAAGAATGTTATCATAAAACTATTGTTAAGCAAGCTGAACTTTTTATAGTGGTATTTGACACGCTAACGATGAAACTATTCTTGATTACTTTTCGTCTTCTAAAGAGAGGAAAAACAGCTTGTGAAATGACGTCAAGGAGGAAGATATGGCAGAAATACTATTCCAACCACAAAAAAGACAAAAGCAAAAGAGGATAATAATTGGTTTTTTATTAGGAATCCTCTTAATCGTTTCTAGCATTCTATTATTATTGTATCCTTTTGCCAGCAAGGAGAAAACGAATTATTTTACTGGGAAAAACCCTATTCTTCTAAATGGAAAACAAATTGGCAATGGAATCGTCTTGAATGACACCATTTATTTGCCATTATCCGTATGGCAGCAAAATATAGATGACACGATTTTTTATGACAACAGCAGCAATTCAGTAATTGTGACAACCAAAGATAAAGTTGTGCAATTTCCTTCTAAATCAGTATCCTATTTCGTGAACAATAAAGCAGTAAATCTTCAATTTCAGCCGATTAAGGATAATGATGGGCAAGTGTATATTGCTTTAGAACCATTGATAAACTTTTATCATGTTCAACATACTGTTTTAGAAGAACATAACGCGGTGCTTTTAGAAAAAGATGGACAAAAGAAAGTACATGCTGTTGTGACAGCTAAAAAAATGGATGATGATTATCGAAGACTTCGTTCAGAAGCCAGTCTTTTTTCTCCTTACAGAGAAGAACTCTCTAGTAAAGAGGCTGTTACAATCGAAAAGGAAGAAGAAAACTATTATTTCGTTCGAAAAAAGAATGGAGTAGCAGGGTATGTAAAAAAAGATATTATTAACAAAGGAAAAACAGAAACGGTTCAAGCAAAAGTAAAAGAGAATAAACCAAAGCTTACGAAAGTAGACGGTCCTATCCAATTAACATGGGAAGCGGTTTATACCAAAAATCCTGATACTTCTTCCATTAAAAAAATGGATGGTGTGAATGTTGTTTCACCAACTTGGTTTAAACTTTCTGGCAATAAAGGGGATGTCAGCAATTTAGGTTCAACCGCGTATGTTAAATGGGCACACAAACATGATTATCAAGTATGGGGGTTATTCTCCAATAATTTTGATCCAGAGAAAACCCATCAAGTCTTTAAGGATTATAAAACAAGGCAAAAGGTGATCCGTCAATTATTAGTGTATAGCGAAATGTATGATTTAGACGGAATCAATATTGATATTGAAAATGTAAAAGAAGAAGACGGAAAATACGTAACGCAATTTGTACGAGAAGCTACTCCTTATCTTCATGAAGCCGGTTTAACCGTTTCGATGGATATTACCTTTATTGCAGGTGGAAATTATTCTGCTTTTTATGAAAGAGAACATCTTTCCGATATCGTCGATTATTTAGTAGTAATGGCATATGATGAGCATTGGGCAAGTTCCCCCAAAGCTGGAAGTGTTGCAAGTTTTCCTTGGGTAGAATCAAACCTAGAAAACTTATTAACACAAGTGCCGAATGACAAACTTGTATTAGCAGTACCGCTGTATACAAGGCTGTGGGAAGAAAAAGAAAATGGAGAAATTACGTCACAAGCTTTATCAATGGAAAAAGTAGAAGAATGGTTAGAGAAAAAGAAGGTAAAGCCAACGTATGATGAAGCAAGCGGCCAAAATTATGGAGAATACTATGATCCAAAAACAAAGTCCACCTATAAAATTTGGCTTGAGGATGAAATGTCGTTATCCAAACGAGCAAGTTTAGTCGATAAATATGATCTTGCTGGTGTGGCAAGCTGGTCCCGTTATTTTGCGAATGATTTGGCATGGCCATCTCTTGCATTAGATGACAGTGAAAAATAATATACCAGCATAAATCAAAAAAATTCAAAAAAGAAAATAGTTTAAAATTAAGATGGCTATTCCCCCACTCCACCTTGCATCGCAATAATTGTGGAGGGTCTATCTGAATCTTGTCTGTCCACTTTCATCAAAAAAAATATTCATTAATTCCGTTTTTAGAGGTGGGGATAGTGACAACTTTTATTCCTCCTAGGTATATGATTATTGATATTAAAACAATAAAATTGTATAGTATAAGAACATTATAGCCCCTTATCAAGATACGGTTAATATAATATAGGATTAAAAGAGTACTCGTATCTAGATACGATGAAAATTAATCTGATTATTTATTTGGCTTTTTTGAACGGCCATATAAAAGGACTAGAATATATTATTCTAGTCCTTTTATTATACCAAACATGTATTCTATTAACGATGAATTATTCGTAAAATTAGTATTATACGAATAATATAAACCGTATATTTGATTAAAAAAATCGTGATATACGGTTATTTGTCATTTGTACCGGGAAGGTGTGATTACTTTTTTATATTTTGGGCTTACTCATGGTTAGTTTTTGTTGCGACATGTGAAAAGCACCTCCTGATACGTGTACGTCCATTTTAAATTGTGCCGTGTGAGAAGAATAGGATTTTTCGAAAGCAGATAAACGATGGAATTCAAATTGTTTAATCTAATTCCGAACAACACAGGGCACTGATCAATATCTTTGGTGATCTGTTCCACACTGTCATTTGTATGCTGATAACAAATTACTGCATTTTCTGATCTCTTGAAAAAATAAAAACTGCACCTCAAATTGTTAGATGTGTATAACAATTGGGGTGCAGTTTAAAAATCAAAAGGTCGTTTTTTAAATGGAAAAATATCAGTTTTATAAATGACTATAAATATCGGAACGCAAGTTTTATAAAATTAATGATGATGATGCTCCATCACCTGTTCTTCTGGAGCTTGTTTTCTTAAAAATTCCTGATCCTTGTCCGTTAGTTTTCCAACAATAAACTGTTTTGTCGGCATAATTGTTGATTGCGTTGTACTGGCATGTACTTTGACAAAATATAATCCTTCTTTGTCAAAGGTTTGCTTGGTTGTATAAACACCGTTCTTGTTTTTCGTTAAAGGCAGTGATTTTTTTTGAAATTGGCTATCCTGCTTCCAAATATCCATGGAGATGGATTGGATGGAAAGTGGCTTGTTTCCTGCTTGGCTTAAAACAACCGTTATTTCTTCTGCCTTTTGAGCTTCAAATTGTTTTGGCATCTTTACTTCAATCTGTAATGGTGTTTCTTGTTTATAGCCTTTTTCTGTTCCCTCTTTTAAGGAACAGGCACTTAATAAGCTGGCTGTTACAAAAGCAAGCAAATATATCCCTATTTTTTTCTGCAAATCAACCACTCCTCCTTTATGCATAGAAACACTTCCTTAAAAAAGGGATACGCTGAATGATTAATTTATCCATTAGTAATACAAGGATAATAGACACGCCAACTAATGGAAAAAGGACACTAAGTGCAGTCATTAACAACAAAAAATTTCTTTGTTTCCAGATATTTGGACCTTTTGGTGCACCAATGGTCTTAGCTGGTTTTCTTTTCAGCCATAGATAAAAACCACTGCATGCAACAAAGATAATGCCTAAGCAAATAACTAAGCCGACTAATTGATTGAGCAGACCAAATTGCAAGCCTTTATGCAAGGTAATGCCCCATGCGATGATTTTTCCAATAGGTCCGTAATGATCATAACGATAGTCGGCAAGCACCGCTCCTGTATACTGGTCTAGATGCATCGTTGCTTCATCCTGTGCTCTTGGCGGAAACACTGACAATGTATAAACGCCTTCTGGAGTCTTTGGCATGATAACCGTGTAACCTGGATAAATCTTTTGGCGGTCTGCAATTGTAATTACATCATCAATTGAAAGGGGAATATATCCCTGTACCGTTGACATGGGTACTTGTAAATTTTCAGCTGCCCACGGTACTTCTGCTATTTCTTTTGTTTTCGTATTAGAAGCTGGCGCACTTCCAACCCATATGGAAGGAGGATAGCCTGCTCCTGAATTGGTGACGATATTTTGGAAGTTGGTTCCCCAAAAGCCAGACCAAGGCAAACCCGTCATAACAACAAACAACATACCAAGTGTTATCCAAATGGCAGGGACGGCATGTAGATCTCTTTGCAGCGTTTTTTTTCCTTTTGTGAATCGTGGAAAAAAGACACCTGCAAGTTTCCACTTTTTTTTCGGAAACCATAAATAAAAACCAGTTATAATCAAGACAATCGTCCAGCATGCGGCAAGTTCGACAAGGCGATCTCCTATTGTACCTGCCATTAACTCTCCGTGAATTTCTTCGATTTTATCCATGATTTTATCCTTGTTATTCAGTTTGCCAAGGATGTTTCCGGAATAAGGGTCAACAAATACCGTATAGGTTTCCATATTCTCTGAAATGGTAACCTCGCTTGAACGAGTAGCCGCTTCTCCTGGACGGTATTTAGTGGCAGTACTCATTGGATACTGCTCTTTGACGATTTCTAGTTGCCTGGACGGTGATAGCTTACTGTCGTTTGCTTTAACCTCATAGTATTCTTGATAGATAAATTGTTCGATTTGTGGTTTAAATAGATAAATAGAACCGGTTACGGATAAAACAATAAGAAAAGGGGCGAAGATAATTCCAGCATAAAAATGCCATCTCCACACGGTGCTGTAT